>CAXTCT010000112.1:0-6977 GCA_964242565.1 uncultured Acetobacteraceae bacterium
TGATCGACACGAAACGTCCCACATCCTCGGCATCGAGCACCGCGTCGATCCAGGCTTCGGCCACGTCGGCGGAAATCGCGGCCTCGGCGGCATTCTTGCCGACCCCGATCAGGCCCATCCCGGGCACCAGCAGCACCCGCGGCAGCGGGTCGAGCTGTTGGCGGGCGCCACCGACGCGCGCATTGTTGCGCTCGAAATAGCGATCATATTCGGCGATGAAGTCGGAGATGGCCGTCCGTGCATGCTCGCGCCAGGCGGCCGGGTCGGAACCCTCGGGGGCTGCCAGGATGCAGGGACGCGCCTTGATCCGGATGACCTGTTCGGGGGTGGCGACGCCGCGCATGGCGTAGTCGGCAAGCCCTTGGCCATCGACGAAGCGCCGGATGCGGCCGCTCGAACGCGGCGTCAGCAGCCAGCGCGCGGGAGCACGCCCTTGCGCCGCCTCGGCCAGCAATCCGCGCAGCACCGGCAGCAGCGCCGGGAGGCCAAGCGTGGTTTCCGGCAGCGCCACGGCATGGAAATCCGGGTTCGGGCGCGTGTTCGAGGCGATGTGGCGCTCGGCCAGCGTCACCAGCTCGATCATCAAATCGTAGGAGGCCCGCGCCGTCTCGGCGAAGCTGAAAATGCCGTGCTTGGCCAGCAGCAGCCCCTCCACCGACGGGTCGCGCTCGAAGATGTCGGCCGCGACCTGGGCGAGCTGGAACCCCGGCATGATATAGGGCACGCAGGCCACGCGGCGGCCATAGATGGCGCGGGCCACGGCCTCCAGGTCAGGCAGTGCCGCGATCGCGGTCGAGGTCACGGAATGGGTGTGGTCGACGAATTTATGCGGCAGATACGCGTGCAGGAGCGTCTCCACCGAAGGGTTCGGCGCGCTTGTATCGAGCAGGTTCTGGCGCTGTGCGTTGACCATGTCCTCGTCGGACAGCGACGCGAGCGCGCGCAGCCGGTGCAGCGCATCGAGGCGCACCGCCGGATGGCCGTCAGGCTCGATCGTGGCCAGGTCGCGCCCGCTGCCCTTGACGCACAGCACGCGCACCGGCTCGGCGAACAGGTCCGGCAGCGTTATCTTGACCGAGGTGTTGCCGCCGCCATGCATGACGAGGCGGGGCACCTGGCCGAGCAGCCGGGACGAGTAGGTCCGCATGGCGAGATCAGGATCGATTCCGCGCGCGACATAATGCTCGACCGTCCGGCGCGCATCGAGTTCGGACCAGAGGCTTTGCATCATTCCCCACTTGCGGCCCGTCCGTCGCCGCCCCAGCCGGCGAGGCAGCTTTCTTTGGCCGCGGGACCACGCTACGTCTAGTTTCTGAAAATTGTCAAAGACATTTGAAATACGACAAAATGGTGCGATGCGGGATGTCTCGATGAAAAAGCCCAAGGCGGCCCGCGGCGGCAGCGCGATGCCGGCCGAGTTCGCCGGCGACACGGTGGTCTGGTCGGCGTGGCTTTATTACGAGGAGCGGCTGACCCAGGACGAGATCGCCCGCCGGATCGGCGTGTCGCGCGCCAGCGTCAACAACCTCCTGCAGACCGCGCGCGACAACGGCATCGTGACGATCACGGTGGCGCCGGACCATCTCGGGCGTGTCAGGCTCGCCCGGGCCATCTGCGAGCGCTTCGGCATTGCCGACTGCCTGGTGATACCCGATGACGACGGCCGCCAGCCGGGTCACGAGCGGGTCGGCCATGCCGGCGCCCGCCTGCTTTCCGCGCGGCTGCAACCTGACGACGTGCTCGGCGTCTCGTGGGGCCGAACCGTGCTGGCGCTCTCGTCGGCGCTGCTGGCAAAGACGCTGCCGGGCGTCTCGGTGTTGCAGGTGACCGGCAGCGCCATCGGCACCTACCGTTTCTCCGCCGAACTCTGCACCTCCAACATCGCCAACCGCATCGGCGGCCGCTGCATCCATCTGCACGCGCCGGGGATCGTCTCCCATCCCGACGTGAAGCGCGTGCTGATGCGCGAGCCTTCGCTCGTCGAGCAGTTCCGGCTCATCGGGACCTGCAACCGGGTCATCTTCGGCGTCGGCAACGTCGCCTCGACGAGCACCGCCTTCGACAGCGGCTTTCTCACCGAGGCCGAGGCCGCCCCTTATCTCGCGCGCGGCGCGGTGGCGGTGCTGGCCGGACGCTTCGTCGATGCGCACGGCGAGGCGGTGGTCGGCGAGATCGACGACCGGATGATCGGCATGACGCTGGATGCGCTCCGTGCCATCCCGGACCGGATCTGCGTCGCCGCCGGCGAAGCCAAGGCCGTCGCCATCCGGGCGCTGCTCAAGGGCGGCTTCATCAGCAGCCTGGTTGTCGACAAGCCCGCGGCGTCGGCCCTGCTCGAACAAGCCTCCTGATGGTCAAGATCCGTGGGCCGGCTCAGGCCGCGTCGGGGATCAGCGCGCCCGGACTTCCGGCCTGCGGGGACGCGACCGTACGAGCGTGGCGCCGTGGCGAGCAGCCCATCGCGCGCTTGAACGCGGTGCTGAAGGCGCTTTCGGAGCGATAGCCGAGCGACAGGGCGATCACCGACACCGGCTCGATCCCTTTGGCCAGCCGATCGGCGGCCAGAAGCATGCGCCAACGTGTCAGATATTCCATCGGCGAGGACCCGACCGATGCCTTGAACTTCTCCGCGAAGCCCGAGCGGGACATGCCCGCGGTCCTGGCCAGGGCCTGCAGGGTCCAGTGGGTGCCGGGTTCGGCGTGCATGGCGCCGATTGCCGCGGCCATGTGCGGGTCGGCCAGGGCGAACAACCGGCCGACGCTGCGGCGGCCGGTCTCCTCGGCGAGATAGAGCCGCAGGGCCTGCACCAGCATCATGTGGGCAAGGTGCCGGGCGACCAGGGCGCCGCCCGGCTGCGCCTCGACGAGCTCCTTGCGCATGCGCTCCAGCGCCCAGCGCAACCCCGACTTGTCCGCGTCGTCGCGCAGATGAACGACCGGCGGCATGGCGCCGAGCAGGATTTCGGCGTGGGCGCCGGTAGACGCGAAATGACCGCCGAGGATCATAGTCTCCCCGCCGCCATTCCGTACCGCGAAGCGCCCGCGCCACGCGCCAGCATGCAGGTCGAGGAAAGGAACCGGCTCGAGCCCGATTTCCTTGGCCAGGCGGAAGGGCCGCCCAGTGGGCAGCAGGAAATGATCGCTTGTCTTCAGTCGCACCGGGATCCATCGGTATTTTTAGACGATCGCGAAGATATCCAGGACACCGGAGCCTAGTTCGTATCGCCTGGATCGCCTAACCCTGAGGGCGTGCCCGCTCCTCGCGGGCCAGGATGACCCAAAGGCAAGGAGCGGCATAATGCGCGTGTTCGTGACGGGAGCGACCGGTTGGGTCGGCTCGGCCGTGGTCGAGGACCTCCTCGAAGCCGGCCACCAGGTTCTCGGTCTTGTTCGCTCGGACGCGGGCGCGCAGGCGCTCGCCGCCACGGGTGCCAGCGTGCAACGCGGCGAGCTGGAGAATCTCGATAGCCTGCGCGACGGCGCGGCTGCCTGCGAGAGGGTCATCCACACCGCCTTCATCCATGATTTCTCCAGCATTCAGGCCAGCGCCGAGATCGACCGGCGGGCGATCGAAGCGATCGGCGACGCGCTCGCCGGATCGGGCCGCGCCTTCGTGACCACGTCCGGCATGTTGAGGATCACCCCTGTGTCGCCGGGCCGGGTCGGGACCGAACAGGATGCGCCCGACGCCTCGGTGCCTCGCATGCCGTCGGAACTGGCGACGCTTTCGCTGGCCTTGCGCGGCGTCCGCTCGTCAGTGATGCGCCTGCCGCCTTCCGTCCACGGCGATGGCGACCAGGGATTCGTGCCCCGCATCATCGACATCGCCCGCGAAACCGGTGTGTCGGCCTTTATCGGCGATGGCGGCAACCGCTGGCCGGCGGTGCACCGGCTGGACGCCGCGCGCGCCTTCAGGCTGGCGCTGGAAAAGGGCGAGGCGGGCGCGCGCTATCACGCGGCCAGCGAGGAAGGCATTCCGATCCGGGAACTGGCCGAGATCATCGGCCGGCGGCTGAAACTGCCCGTCGCGTCGATAGCGCCCGAACAGGCAGCGGGCCATTTCGGCTTCCTCGCCATGTTCCTCGGCCTGGACGCTCCGGTGTCCAGCGCCTCCACCCGCGAACGGCTGGGCTGGACCCCGACCGAACGTGGATTGGTCGCCGACTTGGAAGATGGGCGTTATTTCGACGGGGGCGCCAGCAAGCTCGGCGGCGGCTGAACGGCCGCGCGCGGCACCAGCAGGATGTAGCCGGACTGCATCGCGCCGGGCTGATACTGCCGCAGCAGCGTGCGCATGAACGCCGCGCTGAAACGCCGCCGCTCCCGCGCCGTGAGCGGGACGCCCAGTTCGGGAGATCCGAGCTCGATCATGGTGAAGTCCTGGCGCCGCAGCATGGACAGGATTTCCGCCTCGTCGATCTTCCCGGCGAGGATCTGGTCATGGACATAGTAGGTGTCGAAGCCGAGCGGCTGATGCGCGTCGAAGCACATCAGAAGATCCTCGCACAGCACCGGGCCTTTCTGCTGTCCGAGGATACGGACCAGCCTGAGGAAGTCGCGTTCCCGGCTGGCGAGCAGCGGCGCCGCCCTGGCATTATGGTCCAGGGCGCCGGGCGCTTGGGCGAAGATCGCGGACATCGCCACCAGCAGCCAGCCGGCCAGCGCCGGCCCGGCGCGCACGCGGTCATGAACGGCGGCGGAGACCGCGATGCTGGTGATGAACAGGGCCTCGAAGAAGATGTTCCGGGCGACGCCGTCGCCGACCGCGAAGCCGACGGCAAGCACATGGGTGAGGCCGAAAGCCAGCGCGAGCAGGCCGCGGGCGGAGCGGAGCGGCTGCCTGCACGCCCAGACGAGCGCCATCAGGAGCGGGGCCGCGAATTTCAGGCAATAGGCGCCCAGCGCGGCCAGCCCCGCCCCCGGCAGCAGCGCGCGCGGACGCAGCAGATGCTGGAGGAAGAAGCGGCCATCCCACCACCAAGTCGCCGCGAGGAACGAGCCGGCCAGCCCGATCCCGGCCAGGCCCCAGGCCGCCGGCGCCCTGACCTGCCGGCGCAGCAGCAGATGGAGCAGGACGGCCAGCGGAAAGGCGAGCAGGTTGTTCTTGGTGAAAACGCCGATCGTAAAACAGAGCGCCGAGATCAGCAGCCAGGAGATCCGGTCCGCGGCGCGGAGGTAGGCCAGCAGCCCGGCGACGGAGAACGTCATCGCCAACAGCTGGGGGTCGTTCATGCCGATCCGGTCCTGCGAATACAGGATCAGCGACGTCATGAAGAACAACGCCGAGAAAGCCGAGGCGCCCCAGGACAGGCAAAGCGACCGGCTGATGCCGCAGGCGAGCAGGCCCAGCAGCAGCACCGAGATCACGGACAACAGGCGTCCGGCGAAGTTGAAGCCCAGCCCAAGCCGAGGGGCAGTCCCGACAAGATGGAACCAGATCGGCGGGTAGTTGGTGACGTGGAAGGCGGGCGGGCTGCCATAGAGCGGTTGGCCGGACGCCGCCTGCGCCTCACGGTAGGCGTTCCAACCCTCGTTGTAATTGACCGACGCCGAGCCGGCGATGCGCTCGATCGGCAAGGGCAGCAACAGCGCCATGACCACGGTCAGGATCAGGCTGGCCGCGATCCACGGAAACCCGAACCTCGCCAAGCCCAGCCTCCAGGACCTCGGGCCCCAGACCCCGTTAGTCGAATATTTTCAAAGGTTAGCCCTTGATGGGGTGGCGGGGCAAGGCCCGGTGCCCGCCGGCGGAAGCGCGTGCATGACAATTCCATCCGCGTTATAACCGGTCATGACAACGGCACAGCAACTATCGAAACTCAAGGCCTACCAGGCGCCGCTCGAAGGCAGGGCCGCCTGGCAGGTGGCGTCCGGCTTCATCCTTTATCTGTCCCTGCTGGCCGCGATGTATGCCAGCCTGAGGGTGTCGGCGTGGCTGACGCTGGCGCTGGCGATACCGCTGAGCGGGTTGATCGTGCGCATCTTCATGTTGCAGCATGATTGCGGGCATAATTCCTTCTTCCGGTCGGCTCGCCTCAACGGCATCGTCGGCGCCGCCTGCAGCCTGGTCACCTTGACGCCCTTTGCTTATTGGCGGCGGCTGCACGCGCGGCATCATGGCGACTGGAACAACCTGGATAACCGCGGCATCCCGGCGGATTTCTATTCCGATTGCCTGACCCTCGCGGAATATGCCGCGCTGGCGCCGCGTCGGCGGTGGCTCTACCGGCTGGCCCATCATCCGCTGCTGGTCCATATCCTGCTGCCGCCCGTCGTGTTCCTGCTGCTCTATCGGGTGCCGTTCGATACGCCGGCTTCGTGCCGGCGCGAGCGGGTCAGCGTCTACCTGCTCGATCTCGGCCTGCTCGGCCTGTTAGCGGCGCCGGTGTGGCTCTTCGGGATCGGCAGCGTGCTGCTGGTGCATCTGCCCGCCATCGCGCTGTCGGCCATCATCGGGATCTGGCTGTTCTCGGTGCAGCACCGTTTCGAGGAAGCGCAATGGGTCCACAAGCAGGATTGGAACCTCGTCGAAGCCGCCCTGGAAGGCACCTCGTATCTGAAGCTGCCGCCCATCCTGCAGTGGTTCAGCGGCAGCATCGGCGTGCATCACGTGCATCATCTGCGTCCCCGGATCCCGAACTACCGGTTGCAGGCCTGTCACGACGCCTGCCAGGACGTAACGGGCGCCGCGACGATACTGACCCTGCGCGACGCCCTGAAGGCACCGAGCTACGCCTTGTGGGATGAGGATCTCGGTCGCATGGTCCCGTTCCCGCGCGGCGGGCGTCGCGGCAGGCTGTGGCGGACGGCTCCGGGCCGGGTGGCGCCCGCACCGGCTCGATGAAGTGCCGCGGGTCGGCCATGCTGTCGCTCGTGATCGCGATGGCGGCCTGTGCCGCGCCGGGGAGCGGACCTGATCCCGGCGTCACGCGCTTCGACGGGGTGTATCGCGGCACCCAGAGTACGGGCGCAACCGG
>CAXTCT010000113.1:0-6900 GCA_964242565.1 uncultured Acetobacteraceae bacterium
GCCCCGCCCCAGCAGCCGACCGTGACCGCACGATGCGGGGACTGGGCGTGAAGGCCATGGCCGCGCGCGAGCACAGCACCGGCAACTCCACCAATCACAAGGCGGGCACCCACAAGGCGGGCACCCACAAGGCGGGCGACCACAAAGCGGCGGGACAAGGATGATGGCATGCAGGGCTCCAGGCCGGGTGTCCGGGGCAGCGACCCCGGCCGAACGAATACCCCGAAAGCCGGTCATTGCAAGCGCCCCGGCGCCCGCTCAGGCGGTCAGCGCAAGCTTCTGAGGCGATGCCTGGTTGAGGATCGTGGCATATTCCTTGGGCACCACATGCCAGAAATGCTTCAGCATGCCGCTCCATTCATGCAGCAGCAGGGCGGCGAAGCGGCTGCTGGTCTCGTGCGCGTGGCTCTCGACCAGCGCGCGCAATTCCGCCTCGACATGGGCCTCGGTGACGCGGTTCCAGCCCAATGTTTCAGGGTTGACGCGCAGCTCGAAATCGCCTCGCCGGTCGAAGACGAAGGCGGTGCCGCCGGTGAATCCGGCGCCGAAATTATCGCCGACCGGACCCAGCACCACCACCGTGCCGCCGGTCATGTATTCGCAGCCATTCGACCCGCAGCCCTCGACCACCGCGACGGCGCCCGAGTTGCGCACCGCGAAGCGCTCGCCCGCCTGGCCCGCGGCGTAGAGGGCTCCGGCGGTCGCACCGTAGAGCACGGTGTTGCCGATGATCGCGTTCTCGTTGCTGACCAGTTGCGACGATGGCGCCTGACGCAGCACGATGGTGGCGCCCGACAGCCCCTTGCCGACATAGTCGTTGGCGTCGCCGATGACCTCCAGCTTCAGCCCCTGCACTCCGAAGGCCCCCAATGACTGCCCGGCCGAGCCGCGCAGACGCACGGTGAGGTGGCCGGGATTGAGTGCGGCCATGCCGAAGCGACGCACGATCTTGCTGGAGATCCTGGTGCCGATGGCGCGATGCGTGTTCTGCACGTTGTAATGCAGCTGCATCTTCTCGCCATGCTCGAACAGCGGCTGGCTGTCGGCGATCATCTGGGCGTCCAGCGTGTCCGGCACCTCGTTGCGGCCCTCGCGCGTGCAGAAGCGGGCATGCGGTCCCGGGTCGGCCTGGACGAGCAGCGGGTTGAGGTCGAGATCGTCGAGATAATCCGCCCCGCGGCTGACCTGATGCAACAGGTCGGTGCGGCCGATGATCTGGTTCATGTTCGAGAAGCCGAGCGAGGCCAGGATGTTGCGCACGTCCTCGGCGATGAACGAGAACAGATTGATCACCTTCTCCGGCGTGCCCTCGAATTTCGCGCGCAGCGCCTCGTCCTGGGTGCAGACGCCGACCGGGCAGGTGTTGGAATGGCATTGCCGCACCATGATGCAGCCCATCGCGACCAGGCTGGCGGTGCCGATGCCGAATTCCTCGGCGCCGAGCATGGCGGCGATCACCACGTCCCGGCCGGTCTTCAGCCCGCCGTCGGTGCGCAGCTTCACCCGGTGGCGCAGACGGTTGAGCATCAGCACCTGGTGGGCCTCGGCGAGCCCCATCTCCCAGGGCAGGCCGGCATATTTCACCGAGGTCTGCGGGCTGGCCCCGGTGCCGCCGGAATGGCCGGAGATCAGGATGGTGTCGGCCTTCGCCTTGGCGACGCCGGCGGCGATGGTGCCGATGCCGGAGCGCGCCACCAGCTTGACCGTGACGCTGGCCTCGGGATTGATCTGCTTGAGGTCGTAGATGAGCTGGGCGAGATCCTCGATCGAATAGATGTCGTGATGCGGCGGCGGCGAGATCAGCGTGACACCCGGGGTCGCATGGCGCAGCTTGGCGATCAGCCCGGTGACCTTGAAGCCCGGAAGCTGGCCGCCCTCGCCCGGCTTGGCCCCCTGGGCCATCTTGATCTCGATCTCGCGGCAGTCGTTGAGATACTGCGCGGTGACGCCGAACCGCCCGGACGCGATCTGCTTGATCGCCGACGAGGCGTTGTCGCCGTTCGGGCGCGGCTTGGCGCGTGCCGGGTCCTCACCGCCCTCGCCGCTGTCGGATTTGGCGCCGATCCGGTTCATCGCGATCGACAGCGTCTCGTGGGCTTCCGGGCTGAGCGCCCCGAGCGAGATCCCGGGGGCCAGCAGCCGCTTGCGGATCTCGGTGATGCTCTCGACCTCCTCGACCGGGATCGGCGTGCGGCCCTCGCGGAAATCGAGCAGGTCGCGCAGCGCCACCGGCTTCTGGCGCCGCACGCCATCGGCATAGCGTTTGTAGGTGGTGAAGCTGTCGGTGGCGCAGGCGGTCTGCAGCGTGTGGATCAGGCCGCCGTCGAAGGCGTGAACCTCGCCGCGCACGCGCATCTTGTACAGTCCGCCGACCGGCAGCGTGACCGCGTCCTCCGACCAGGCCGTCTCGTGCAGGGTGAGCACGTTCTGCGCCAGGCCCGACAGCCCGATGCCGGAGATGCGGGACGGCATGCCCGGAAAAAATTCCGCGACCAGGGCGCGCGACAAGCCGATCGCCTCGAAATTATAGCCGCCCCGATACGAGGCGATCACCGAGATGCCCATCTTGGACATCGTCTTGAGCAGGCCCTTGTCGACGGCGCGGCGATAGCTCTCCACGGCGTGGCGGAGCGGGACGTCTCCGAACAAACCGCGGCGATGCCGGTCGGCAATGCTTTCCTGGGCAAGATACGGGTTCACGGTGGTCGCGCCGACGCCGATGATCACCGCGATCGCATGCACGTCGAGGCATTCGGCGGTGCGCAGGTTGATGCTGGTGAAGGTGCGAAGCGAACTTTGCACCAGATGGGTGTGAACCGCGCCGGTGGCCAGGATCATCGGGATATAGGCGCGCTCGGCACTCTGATGCTCGTCGGTCAGGAACAGATGCATGCAGCCGGCACGCACGCTTTCCTCGGCTTCGCGGCGTATGCGTTCGATCGCCGAACGCAGCCCGGCCTCGCCGTCCGCGACCGGAAAGCTGCAGTCGATCTCGCAGGCATTGCCGCCGAGGAACTCGCGCAGGCTGGTATGCTCGCCGGTGGTCAGCATCGGGGTGTCGAGCTGCAGCAGCTCGCATTGCCCGGATTCCTGGTCGAGCACGTTGCCGAGGTTGCCCAGCCGCGTGGTCAGGCTCATCACCCGGGTCTCGCGCAGGCTGTCGATCGGCGGGTTGGTGACCTGGCTGAACGCCTGGCGGAAATAATGCGACAAGCCGCGGTAATATTCCGAGAGCACGGCCAGCGGCGTGTCGTCGCCCATGCTGCCGATCGCCTCGGCCCCGGTGGAGCCCATCGGGTGCAGGATCGTCTCCAGCTCCTCCAGCGTCGTGCCGACCGCGAGCTGTCGGCGGCGCAGCGCCTCGCCGGTGTAGACCACCGGCTCGACCGCATCGGCCCTGACGATCTCGTCGATATGGTGGATGCGCTTGGCCCAGGCGCTGAAATCCTCGCGCGCGGCAAGCAGATCGAGCAGCCCGTTATCGTCGTAGAAACGCCGCTCCTCGAGGTCGAGTGCGATGGTCTGGCCCGGCCCGAGCCGGCCGCGGCTGACGATCTCGCCTTCGGGCACCTTCACCATCCCGGTCTCGGAGCCGACGATCAGCATGTTCCCGGCGGTGACGGTGTAGCGCAACGGACGCAGGCCGCTGCGGTCGAGCCCGGCGATCACCCAGCGGCCGTCGGTGCCGCAGACCGCGGCCGGCCCGTCCCAGGGCTCCATCACCGCATTGCAATACAGGAACATGTCGCGGTGCACCGCCGTCATCGCCGGGCCGGGATCGATCGCGGCGGGGATCATCAGCGACTTCACCATCGGCGCGTCACGGCCGGCGAAGGTGAGCAGTTCGAACACGTTGTCGAGCGAGGCGGTATCCGAGCCGCCTGCCTGGATCACCGGCTTGATGCTCTCGATATGGCGATCGAGTGCGGCATCGGCGAGCCGGGTCTCGTGGCTCTTCATCCAGTTGGTGTTGCCGGAGATGGTGTTGATCTCGCCGTTATGGGCGAGCTTGCGGAATGGCTGCGCCAGCCGCCAGGTCGGGAAGGTGTTGGTGCTGTAGCGCTGGTGGTAGATCGCGAAACGGCTGACGAAGCGCGCGTCGAGCAGGTCGGGATAGAAGTCGGTGAGGTTCTCGGCGAGGAACATGCCCTTGTAGATCACCGAGCGGCAGGACAGCGAACAGATATACAGCTCGGCGACCTGGTCGGCGATCGCCTGCTTCTCGATGCGGCGGCGGATCACATAAAGGTCGCGCTCGAAATCCGCCTCCGGCACGCGCTTGAGGTTGCGTATCATGATCTGCTCGATCTCGGGCCGGGTGGCGTTGGCCTTTTCGCCAATGCAGCCGGTGTCGATCGGCACCTGGCGCCAGCCATGGATGCCGTAGCCGAACGCCAGGATCTCGCTCTCGACGATGGTGCGGCAGCGCTCCTGCGCCGACAGGTCGGTCTTGGGCAGGAACACCATGCCGATGCCGATCGGCTGCTCGTCGGGCCGGCTGCCGGTGCGCCCGATGGCGTCGGCGAAGAAATCCTGCGGGATCTCGACATGGATGCCGGCGCCGTCGCCGGTCTTGCCGTCCGCATCCACCGCGCCGCGATGCCAGACCGCCTTGAGCGCCGAGATCCCGGCCTCGACCACGTCGCGCCGCTTCTTGCCGTCCAGGGCCGCGATCAGCCCGACGCCGCAGGCATCATGCTCCTGGCTCGCATCGTAGGTGGCGGACAAGGCCTCCGCGTCGCGCTTCCAGGCGGAGACGAATTCCGCGCCGGTCCCGGCTGCATCCTGATCCATCATTCCGCCGCCACCTGCTGGATGTTGACCCGCTCATGTTCCGCCAGCCAACGATGGATGCTGGCTGCCGCATCGCGTCCGTCGCGTATCGCCCAGACCACCAGGCTGGCGCCGCGGACGATGTCCCCGGCCGCGAAGACGCCGGGCAGGCTGGTCATGAAGCTGCTGCGGCCGACCTTCAGCGTGCCCCAGCGCGACACTTCCAGCGCCTGCTCGCCCCACAGCGTCGGCAGCGGCTCGGGATCGAAGCCGAGCGCCTTGATGACGATGTCGGCCGGCAGGGTGAAGCCGCTATTCTCGGCCGGTTCGACCGACTGGCGTCCGGAAGCATCGGGCAGGCCGAGCTTCATGCGCACCGCGCGCACGCCGCTGACGGCGTCGTCGCCGAGGAAAGCCTCGGGGGCGGCGAGCCAGACGAACTCGACGCCCTCGTCCTCGGCATTCTTCACCTCGCGCAGGGAGCCCGGCATGTTGGCGCGATCGCGCCGGTAGAGGCATTTCACCGAGGCGGCGCCCTGGCGCACGGCCGTGCGCACGCAATCCATCGCGGTGTCGCCGCCGCCGATCACGACGATATTCTTGCCCTCGGCGTTGAGCAGGCCGCTATCGAAGCTCGGCACCTCGTCGCCGAGCGAGCGGCGGTTCGAGGCGGGCAGGGAATCGATCGCCTTTACGATGCCCGGCAGCCCCCCCCCCCGGCCGCCGGTATCGCGGGGCTTTTAGACGCCGGTCGCGATCAGCAGCGCGGCCTGGCGCTGGCGCAACGTGGCGAAGCTGATGGTCTCGTCAGTATCCTCGTCGCCGACGCCACGGCCGAGATGGAAGCTGATGCCGGCCTGCTCGAGCAGCGCATGGCGGCGCAGCACGATCTCCTTTTCGAGCTTGAAGCCGGGAATGCCGTAGATCATCAGGCCCCCGGCCCGGTCGTAGCGGTCGTAGATCGCCACCTTGTAGCCCTGCTTGCGGAGCTGTTCGGCCGCCGCCATGCCGCCCGGGCCGGCGCCGATGACGCCGATGCTCTGCGCGCGCTCATGCCGTGGCCGGCTGGGCTTGACCCAGCCCATGGAGAAGGCGTGATCGGTGATGAAGCGTTCGACGGCGCCGATGGTGACGCTTTCGAAGCCCTTCTCGATGACGCAGTTCCCTTCGCACAGACGGTCCTGCGGACAGATCCGGCCGCAGATTTCGGGGAAGTTGTTGGTCGCGGAATTGACCTCGTAGGCTTCCTCGAGGCGGCCCTCCGCGCTGAGCTTCAGCCAGTCGGGGATGTTCTGCGAGAGCGGGCAATGCACCGAACAGAACGGAACCCCGCATTGCGAGCAGCGGCTGGCCTGGGCTTCCGCCTGGCCTGGGCTGAAGGAGCGATAGATTTCGTTGAAATCCTCGCGTCGCTCGTCAACACTGCGCTTGTCAGGCTGGTGTTGCTGCAGATGGGTGAATTGCAGCATGCGATCGGCCAATGGATTGTCCCTCGCCAATGCCCGAGCCTCCGAATTGGAGCCCAAGGACGCTCAGGGGAACATTATGAGACTGTTCTCGGGTTTAAAAGACAGGCCTTCTGACCCAAATCATGAACGAACTGCCGGCCAGGCGTGCTGCACCCGGCTTCATCCCTCTAACAAGGGCCGTTCCGGTCCTTTAATTCGGTACCTCGCGTCTCGCGCCTCCGGGGCGGTAGCGAGCAATGTAGGACGGCACCACCATCTCGATCGGGGTCGGCATGATCCCGAGGCTGTCGAACCCCAGCGCCCCATCCGCCACCACATTGTCCCGCCCCAGCATCGCCAGCTGGTCCCGTGTCAATGGCTTGCCGGGAACATGCTCCAGCAGGCTCGCCTGCAGCCGTGCCAGCCCCATCGGCACCTCGAACAGGATGCGCCTGCGGCCGAGTTCGGCCAGCATCCAGACCAGCAGCTCGCGGAATGTCCGCACCTGCGGCCCGCCCAGCTCGATGATCTTGCCGCGCAACGCCCGGTCCGCCGGTGCCGCGACCACGGCGTCGGCGACGTCGCCGGCATAGACCGGCTGGAAGCGGGTGTCGCCGCAGAACACCGGCATCACCGGGGCGATCCGGCTCATCGACGCGAAGCGGTTGAAGAACGCGTC
>CAXTCT010000114.1:0-6836 GCA_964242565.1 uncultured Acetobacteraceae bacterium
CCGGACCCGGCCTGTCCGCGCCGCGTTATCGTGCGCCTGCGACCGACGGTGCGTGCGGTCTCGATGGCTGCATTCAACAGGACGTCCAGCTTGCGCAGGTTGCCTTGTCCATTCCGGACGATGTCTTCGATGCTGTCGTCGGATAACGCGACCCCGGCTGCCCCGATCCGGTGCAGAGCCAGCTGGCGTGCATCCTCGGGAGCCAGTGCCTCGAGAATGAACTGCCGGGGCATCGACTGGCGTATCGCGAAGCCGGGACGCCCGGCCAGCATGATACGGAGCAAAGGACGCCCGGCTTCCTTCAGGCCTGCGAGGAGGCAGAGGTAACGCAACGTCTCGGGCAACAGCGATTGGGCGTCATCGACCGCCAGCACCGGCGGCTCGGACCGGCCGGCATCCACGAGAGCGCGGCGAAGCACGGGCTCCAGCGCCTCGGCCGACAGGTCGCCAGCATCCATCACGCCGAAGGCAGACGCCAGCACGCGATGCAGGCTCAACGGGCCAGCCACGAAATTATTCACGCGAATGACCCGGCGGGCGGTGTTTTCCTGACGCGCCACCAGCGCATTCAGCACCACGGTCTTGCCGGAGCCGGCACCACCCGTGAGAGCGGCAAGCGGCTCCATCTCAAGCACGCAGCGCTCGAGAAACTCCAGTGCGAGCAATTGCGTCCGTGAGAGGAAGATGTCCGGCGTCGTGGACTGACCGATCCGAGCGGCCGAACGATCCTTTTGATCGACGTGAATGTCGACGCTCCTTCCGGCGAAATCTTCGACCCGTGTTGGCCGCAAGCTACGGCTGAAACAGATTGGTCGCAACTCCATGGGAAATCGCCGAGAGGCAAGATGAGGCCGCGGAATTCCAAAGCAAAATTATAGGGGTTGTTAACAATTTGACACATATACTGTGAGGCGATATTTTGATAGAGATACACTTTTTCAGGCGTGCGTTCGGCGGCGATATAACCTCGTATTCGTGACATAGCCTCAATGGAGAGTGCAGCGTTGATGCCCTGGACTCATGACTAATTGGACTTGGGCACAAAATTGATGACTTGGTTAATTAAACGTTAATACGATTTCGTGTGTGGATTCGGCGTCGAAACCTGAACAGAATGTTTACAGGGGTTGCTGGTGGAAAGTTTTCGGAAAAGCTCCTGCCGCTGGCAGGGACTGGCGAGCAGTTGCGCACTGCATGACGAGAGCCTCTGCTTGAAGACGTTTGCCGGCTCGACGGGGGGTATGTGACATGATGGTTGCAGAGGCAGGGGTTGTGCCGGCGATCGGCACGACGACCATCCATGACTGGATGCGGCAGTCCGTTCGCCATAACAAACGCTCCCGGCGCGTGCCGGCGACCGTCTTTACAGGGGCCGGTCGCCTCGTCGATTTGCTTGTCATGATCCTGGCCGGCCTGGTTGCCTGTGCCGTGATTGGCCTGGTGCGGTTGCATTACGGCGCGCATCTGGTGTCCGTCGTGGTGGGCGATTGGATGGTCCTCACCAGCCTGAGCTACTCCGGAGCCTACAAGATCACCCGCTTGCGCCGGCCGCTGCTGCAGATGTTCTGCATCCTGCTCGCGGTGATGCTCGGCATGGCGGCCGTCGATCTGTGTTTGTTCCTGGAAAACAACATGACGCTGCCGCGGGAGCCATTCCCCGAGATCTGGGCGGCCTGCACGACGCTTCTTCTGTGCGTCTCGCACGGGGTCGGCAGCCTCCTGGTGTTCCGCTGGTCGGCGAGCGGGCGGCTGCGTCGCAACGTCGCGGTGATCGGTGTGTCGGAGTTGAGCCGCAGCCTGATCGAAGGCGTCGGTCGGGCGCAGAATACCGATCTGCATATTGTCGGCATCTACGATGATGGCGTGCCGCCGCAGAGCCTTCATGCCGGCGTATCAGTGCTGGGATCCGTTTCCGACCTGCTGGAACACGGACGCAACGACTCGTTCGATACGATCGTGGTAGCGGGATCGGTCCAGGAAGCAACGCATGTGCAGAATGTCTGCTCGCAGCTCAGCAGCGCGATTGCCGACGTCTATCTCATGACGGACGTGACCGGTCGCAATCTCGGTTCTCCGATTTTCAGCGAGATCTGCGATCGGGTGGTGGTGCAGATCCGCCGGCGGCCGCTCGACGACTGGCAGATCGTGCAGAAGATGCTGTTCGACCGCATCGGCAGCCTGATGATCATCGCGATGCTCTCCCCACTGCTGTTGACGCTGGCCCTTCTGGTGCGCATGAGCGGACCCGGACCGATCATTTTCCGCCAGGTTCGAGTAGGCTTCAACAACAAGCCTTTCGTCTGCTTCAAATTCCGTTCGATGCATCACAACCGGCCGGACAGCCACGAGATCGCCCAGGCGACCCGCCATGATCCCCGCGTGACCCGGATCGGCGGTTGGCTGCGCAAGCTGAGCCTGGACGAGCTGCCGCAGCTGTTCAACGTGCTGCGTGGCGACATGTCTCTCGTCGGGCCGCGTCCGCATGCTCCGGCGACCAAAGCCGGCGATCGCTACTTCCAGGATGTCATCGCCGATTATTCGGTGCGCCACCGCGTCAAGCCGGGCATCACCGGATGGGCGCAGGTCAATGGCTGGCGTGGCGAGACCCGCACGGTCGAACAGCTGCAATCCCGCATCGACCATGATCTTCATTACATCGAGAACTGGTCAATGTTTCTTGATATGAAGATCTTGTTCCTTACGGTCATGCGCGAGATCAGGAGCAAGGCGGCCTACTGAACTCGGTCCAAGTTCCTGCGTCGCTATCCGCCACCATAGCGGCGGAAGGGGCCGGCCAGCCTGGCGGGCAGAATCGGCAAGAGATGCGCCAGCGCCAGCAGAATAGCGCGCTTCATGCTCGGATTTTGTTTGAACGAGCGGCGCAGCCAGCTCAACCCACGCACGCGCTGCCGGTGACGGATGAATTCCCGCCCGACGATCCAGCCATTCTCGGCTTCGGTCTTCGCCCTCAGGCGGGCTAGACGCGCAGGCTCGACCCGCTGGATCAGGGCGGGATTGTCGAAGATCGCTTCGGTGCAAGGCAGGAAGGCGGTCGGATCGGTCGCCATGCGCAGATAGGCGCCGCTGCTGCGCTGCCGCACGAACAGCAGCGGCGCGTCGCCCGGCACCACGCTGATCGTCCCGGCCAGGGCCAGCCGGCACCAATATTCCCAGTCCTCGCCGAAACGCAGATCGTCGCGGAACCGACCGACCTGGGCAATCGCGTCGCGGCGGATGAGGAGATGACCTCCGTTGGCGAACAGGTTTTCGACCAGCAGCCGCTCGATGATGTCCCCTCGCGGGAACGGGCCGACCTTGGATCGCACCACCCGGCCGCCATCCTCCGTGACGAAGCAGAACGCCCCGTAGGTCGCGACGGCGCTTCCGGGCTCAAGCTCGGCAGCCATCCGGGCCATCGCATCCGGCGCCAGCCAGTCATCCGCATCCAGGAACAGCAGGGCGGCGCCCGAGGCCATGGCAATTCCGCGGTTGCGTGCGACAGAAACGCCCTTGTTGGCCTGACGTACCAGCCGCACCCGTGGGTCGGTGATGGCGGCGATGACTTCGTCGGTGCCGTCGCCCGATCCATCATCGATCACGATCGCTTCCCAGTTGCCATGGCTCTGCGCCAGCAGCGACGCCAGCGCCCTGCCGACGAAGTCACGGACATTGAAACAGGGCATCACCACCGAGATATGCATCATCACGCAACCGAATTCATTACGGGTGGTTCCATTACAACCGGGCCGGGTTTATCGTGCTTTCCGTCCGGATGGCCACAGGAAGCGACTCCCAGCATGACCAGCACGCTGATATCCGGCTCCCTGCCCCCCGAGGCCGCCTATGACGCCGATATCGTCATCCTGGCGATGGACCGCAGCGAGGAAACCCTTGAGGCGATTGCGTCCGCTTTGTCCCAGGAAGGTATCAGCCGACACGTGCTGGTGTTCGACCAGGGATCGACCGACGCTAATCTGGCCCGGCTGAGTGCGGCCGTCGAAGGGCGGGCGGATGCGAGCCTGCTGCGCGCCGACCGCAACTGGGGAGTCGCGGGCGGACGCAACCGCGCGAGCGCCTTCGGCCACGGACGCGTCATCGTCGCCCTCGACAACGACGCCGAATTCGAGAACGGGCAGACCGTCGAGCGCGCGGTGGCAAGGCTCGATGCCGGTGCGGGATACGGTACTACAGGAAGAGGGCTCGCCGCGATCGGCTTCCGCATCGTGATCCACGCCAATGGCGCGGATGATCTGTCGAGCTGGGGTTATCCCCCCGCCTTGCTCGCGCGATCGGCCAGCAATTTCGAGACGATCACCTTCGTCGGCGCCGGTCATGCCATCAGCCGGCAGGCATGGGAAGCATGCGGCGGCTATGACGAGAAGCTGTTCTTCTGCTGGGAGGAGTTCGATTTCTGCCTGAAGGCGATCGCGCAAGGCTGGCGGATGGAGTATGCCGGCGATCTGGTGGTGCGGCACAAGGTCAGCCCGGACCGGCGGTTCAACTGGTCGGGCAACCGCTGGTTCTATTATGTGCGCAACCGTCTCTATATCGGACATAAGTGGCAGAGCTGGGCAAGCCTGGCTCCGCGTGCCACCGGCTATCTGCTCAAAGGCTTCCGCAACGGCCTGTGGTCGCAGACGCTCCGCGCCTTTCCCGCTTCGTGGCGCCTGGGCGGCGGGTCACCGCGCGCGCATATGCCGGATGCGGGCGCCGCCTATATTGCCCGCAACGACACGGCCCATCGCGGCACATGGCGCGGCCGGCTCAAACGCGAGGTGTTCGCAGCCTTGCCCGGCCATGGCATGAAGACCGCCAAGACCACCGCCTTCCACTGAACAGCAGAGCATGGTCAACTTGTTCCTGCTCCGGCCTCTGTCGCTGCTCAGCCTTCAACGTTCCAGAAACGAGGATATCCCGTGCGCCGCAGAACCTATCTAGCCGGAACCACGCTTGCGTTGGCCGCCCTGCTCTTCGTCCCCGGCTGTGCCGAGGGCGGCAACCTGGCACCGCTGCCCGATGAGGCGGACTCCGCCTATCATCTCGGACCTGGTGACGAGGTCCGCGTCATCACCGTTGGCGAGGACACGCTGAGCGGCGATTTCCACATCAGCGACGCAGGCAACATCGCCTTGCCGATGCTCGGCACGGTCAGTGCGGCCGGCAGGACCACCACTCAGCTCAGCGACGAGATCGCCAGCGAGGCCAAGAGCCACAGCATCCTCAACGATCCGTCGGTATCGGTCGAGGTCACCAACTACCGCCCGATCTTCGTGCTCGGCGAGGTCGCCAAGCCCGGCCAGTATCCCTACCAGCCCGGCATGACGGTGCTGACCGCGGTCACCGTTGCCGGCGGCTTCACGTACCGCGCGGTGGAGAATTACGCCTCGATCGTCCGCAACGATGGCAAGACATCGGTCGAGGGCAAGGTCATGCGGCAGAGCTTCGTCAAGCCCGGCGATGTGCTCACCATATACGAAAGACATTTCTGATCCGGTCTCGTAGGCAAGCCTCCGGGCGGGTCAAGGGGCGCAGCCCCTTGGCCTGCCTACAGATCCAGCTTGTTGAAGATCGGTGTGGGCACCCCACGGATCACCAGCATCACCAGCTGCCAGATCCGCGGCACGTAGGCGGCCTGAGGTCCGCGTTCGGCAAGGGCCCATGCCGATTTCGCGAACGCGTCCGGCCCCGCCATGAAGGGCAGTTTCGGCAGCGCCCAGGTCATCGCCGTGTCGATCACCCCAGCCTTGATACACACGACCCGCACCCCCGAGCGGGACAGGCGGGCCGCATATCCTTGCAGCCAGGTGTGCAACGCAGCCTTGGTGGCGCCGTACAGATAGTTGCGCGGCCGTCCACGATCGCCGGCCACGGAACCCATCACCATCACGGTGCCGCCACGCTGCTGTTCCAATACCGGCGTGAAGGCGGCCAGAACGGACACGATCCCGGTGAAATTGGTGTCGATCGTCTGTCGGAGCATGACACGGTCGCGGTCGAGCGTCTCCTGCTCGGGCATCACGCCGATGGCGGCGAAGATGTTGAGCTGTCCGTCGGACCGGGCGGTGCAATTCGTCACGAACTCCGGATGCGAGGCCAGGTCGAGGGCATCGAACGGACGCACCAGCGTCGGCACACCATAGCGCAGGGCAAGATCGCTGGCCTGGGCCTGCAGGTCCTCGTCGTCCCGCCCCGCCAGGATGATCCGGGCGCCGGAGGCCGCGGCACGGTGGGCAAAGGCTCGTGCGGCCGCCGAACTCGGTCCCAGGATCACCCAGGTGCGGAGAAAGATCCTGCTCATCCGAGTCCGATCCTGCGCGACAGGCTGGAAGAAAAGCGCCTGTTGGGATCGATGCTGGCGCGCATCTGCTGAAAGGCCTCGATGTTGGGGTACATCGCGCTGAAACTCTCTCGTGACATCATGCTGTCCTTGGCCATGTAGATCCGGCCGCCGGCATCACGGGTCAGGTGTTCGAGCGCGCGGAACAGCTCGCCGGTATGCGCGCCGGAGGCGAAATCCAGCGCCAGCGAATAGCCCGGCTGCGCGAACGAAAGCAGGCCGCGGCCGCCCCGTCCCATCACCTTGAGCACGGCGAGGAAGGAGGCACCGCCTCCGGCCGCCGCCGTACGCAGCAGCCGCCTCACCGTGGCGGCGCCATCCTCGCGCGGCACGACGCATTGGAACTGTTGGAAGCCGCGCGTGCCGTAGAGGCGGTTCCAGTCGGTGATGGCGTCGAGCGGATAAAGAAACTGGGTGTAGTTCGAGACGATTTCGCGGGCGTCCGGCTGCGCCCGACGCCAGTACAGCGCATTGAACGCGCGCACCGAGGTGCCATTCA
>CAXTCT010000115.1:0-6822 GCA_964242565.1 uncultured Acetobacteraceae bacterium
CATGGCCAAGGCGGGCGGTTCCGCGGGCGGCTCGCCCGCATCGGAGGATGCCCCGACGCTTCTCCGGGTATGGCAGGCATAATAGCTCAGCAGCGTGGTCATCACCTCGGCGCCGGACAGCCCCTCCTGGACCGCGAACACCGTGTTCAAGGCCGGGATGTAAAGGAAAGCCGCGCCATCCTGCTGGAACAGCAGATAGAGCGTCATCTGCCCGACCGGATCACGAAAACGCAGGACCTCGGCGAACGGCCCGGCATCCACCCGGAAATGCTCCTGTGCGGTCAGCAGCGTGGCGTCGAACGGCGACGCCAGCATGACCGGGTCCGGGCCGTTTCCAGGCGGCATCCCGTCCGCCGGCGCCCGAGTGGGCATCGCGACATCGAGGCTGTGCCGCAGCAGCGAGGTGGAGAGCCGGGTGCCGTCCGCGGCATACTGCGAGCTGACCCCTTCGAGGCGCTGCGCCATCACCATGTCGGGCGGCGACAGCGCGGTTTCGACGACGAAACCGATCATCTCGCGCACGAAGACCGGCTTGATGCCGTCGAAGGCATGGCTGGATGCCGCGACGGCGGCTTCGGGCGCGCACAGCGTCTGGTCATGGATGTCGGCCAGCAAGGGCGAAAGCGCGGCCACCGCCTCCGCCGTCCGGTTCTGATCGAAATGCCGTGGCGTGTTGGCCACGAAATCGAGCTCGTCGCTCAGATACCAGACCGCATCCAACTCCGGCGGCCCCTCATGACGCAGTTCCAGCAGATGGAACGGGGGCAGCCCGGTCTGCAGGCCGGTGGCGTGCCAGCCGGGGTTGAACACCTCGACAGGCCGGCGATCCATCGTGATGGGATACAGGATCCCGTCAACGTCGCTGACCTGATAGATCCCGTCTCGATACGATACCGGCCAGCAAGGCAACGGGCTTCTCCTGTTTCGGCACCCCGGACGCTACAAAGCCGCCGTCACCGGCACAAGCCGCGACCCGCCCGGACCGCGGCGCTTCCAGGCAGCATCTCAGGAACTGCCCCTGACGCTGTCGCGCGGGAAACGGAAATCCAGCTTGCAGAATTCGCAGGTCATGACGATGTCGCCCTCGACCATCATGTGGTCGAGATCCTCCGCGGGAAAGCCTTCCAGTATGCCGGCCAGCCGCGCCCGCGAGCAGCGGCAGCCATAGGCCAGGGCGCGCGGCATGTCGGCGGAAACGCCCTCGGTGTGGAACAGCCGGTAGAGCAGTTCCTCCGCCGGCAGCCGGTCGTCGAGCAGTTCGTCGTCGCTCAGCGTCGAGGCCAGGACCGTCGCGGTGCGCCAGCTTTCGGCCGCCGCCTCACTCGGCTCCCCGAACGGCTCGAAGGCATCGTCGTCATCGGGCACGATGCCGCCGACATGGGCGATCCTCTCGAGGATCAGGGCCGAGGCGCGCCAGCCGGCCGCTGTCTTCCGGCAGGCCAGGCGCACCGCGCAGTCATGCTGCTCGGAGGTCGCGAAATAATGCTGCGCCATCGCGGCCAGGGTCTCGCCCTCGATCGCGACGATCCCCTGGTGGCGTTCCCGCTCGCCGCTCTGGTCCACGGTGAAGGCGAGATATCCGCCGCCCAGCAGGGTCGCCGCATTCGGCTGCGAATCGAGGCCCCAGAGGGCGCTCAGGCGGTCGGCATCGGTGCGGGCGTGGAAGCGCAGCGCGCCGGCGTCGGTGCAGTCGGCAAGCAGCATCGGAACCGGTCCGTCGCCCTTGGCCTGCAGGCTGAACGAGCCGCGGAATTTCAACGCCGAGGCGAGGCCCGCGACCAGGGCGAGCGCTTCCCCAGCCAACCTGGTCACCGGTTCGGGATTGTCATGGCGCGACAACAACGCGTCCGCCAGCGGGCCGAGCCGTATCAGCCTTCCCCGCACCGGCCGATCGGGCAGGAAGAAGGGCGTGATCCCGCGCGGCACCACGATGTCGGGCACGTCGGGACGGCTGGCATCGAGAAAGGCTGGGGTGTCGACCATATTACCCAAGATAGGGGCCAGGACGACGGTTCGCCATAGAAAGGCCGCTCAGATGCGCGCGCTGATCTCGGCTTCCAGCGCCTCGAATTTCTGTTCCAAGGCCCGCGCCTGCTCCGGCGAGATGCCCTCCTGCTCGACCAGGGCGCTCAGCAGGCTGCGTCGGCAGCGATCATGCGCCTCGTCGATATCCCCACCCCGTCCGGCGCCGGCCAGACAATCGAGATAGGCGTTGCGGTGACCGCGCAGGCTCGGACGGCTGGGCAGGCCGCCAGCCGGATCGCTCAGGATCTCGTCCACCCCGGATTCGACCCAGCCGGGTGCGGAGGGGACATCCTCGGTGGTGGAAGGCACCGCATTGGGGGGTTCGCTCATGACAAAGCTCCTTGCTTTCGCATCGTCCCGTCCAGCCTGGCATCGCTCACGGGCGCAGCATCCGGGGGCGCGGCATCCGCGTCCTCGATGCAGGCGAGCTCGGTCCAGTTCTCGCCGCCGAGCACCCAGGCCAGCAATCCCTTCTGCGCATGCAGGCGGTTCTCGGCCTCGTCGAACACCACCGACCAGCGCCCGTCGATCACCTCGCTGGTCACCTCCTCGCCGCGATGGGCGGGCAGGCAGTGCATGAACAGCGCGTCCGGGGCCGCCCGGGCCATCAGGGCGGCGTCGACGCGGAAGGGTTCCAGGGCGGCGGTCCAATCCTCCGTCGGATCGTCGGCCATCGACATCCAGGCGTCGGTGACAACGCAGCGCGCGCCGGCCACGGCTTCCGCGGCACTGTCGGCAAGCACCACGGCCCCTCCCGCCAGGTGCTTTTGCGTCTCCGCCCAATCCAGCAATTCGCGCTCCGGGACCAGGCCGGGGGGAGCCGCGACGCGCAGGGTGAAGCCGAAGCGCATGGCGGCCTCGATCCAGGAAGCGGCGACATTGTTGCCGTCGCCGCACCAGGCCATGACCTGGCCCGCGATCGGGCCGCGATGTTCCTCGAAGGTGAGGATGTCGGCCAGGATCTGGACCGGATGCGAGCTGGCCGTCAGCCCGTTGATGATCGGGATGCTGCTATGCTCGACCAGTTCGAGCAGCTTGCCCGGATCGTCGGTGCGCAGAACCAGCGCGTCGAGGAAGCGGGACAGCACCCGGGCGGTATCGGGGATGCTTTCGCCGCGCCCGAGCTGGGTGTCGCGCGGCGACAGCACGATCACCTCGCCGCCGAGCTGGCGCATCGCCACCTCGAACGACACCCGGGTGCGGGTGGAGGGCTTCTCCATCATCAGCCCCAGGGTGCGCCCGGCCAGCGGGCGGCGGGGATGGAGCGGGAAGCGGCGCCCCTGCTGGGCCCGCTTCATGCTCGAGGCGACGTCGAGGATCGCCCGCAGGGTGAGGCTGTCGAGGTCGCGCAGGTCGAGATAATGCCGCAATCCGGATCCTGCCGGCGCGGGCGCCGGAAGCCCCGGCTTCATGACGCGTCCGGCTTGGGTTCGAGAACACGCGCCGCCGCGAGCCCGAGCCGGCGCAAGGCTTCGGCGGCATCATCGAGGCTGGCGACCAACGGCGGCACCAGCCGCAGCACATTGTCCCCCGCCGCCACCACCAGCAGCCCTTCCTCCCTGCAGGCGGCCTGCAGGGCGAGGTTCGGCACGACGCATTGCAGGCCGATCATCAGCCCGCGGCCGCGAATGGCGGAAAAGACCTCGGGATGCAGCCCGATCAGGCCCCGCAGCCCTTCGGCCAATGCCTCGCCGGTACGGCAGACCCGATCGAGGAAGCCGGGTTCGAGCAGTAGGTCGAGCACCGCGTTGCCCGCGGCCATGGCCAGCGGGCTGCCGCCGAACGTGGTGCCGTGCGACCCCGGCGTGAGATGCCGCGCCACCTCCTCGGTAGCCAGGATCGCGCCGAGCGGGAAGCCGCCGCCGATGCCCTTGGCGGTCGAGACCGCGTCGGGGCGGATTTCGGCCCATTCATGGGCGAACAGCCGGCCGGTGCGTCCCATGCCGCTCTGGACCTCGTCGAAGCCGAGGAACAGGCCGTACTCGTCGCAAGCGGTGCGCAGCTCGCGCAGGAAACGGGGCTCGGCCGCCCGCACGCCGCTTTCTCCCTGGATGGGTTCGACGAGGATGGCCGCGGTCTGCGGGGTGATGGCGTCGCGCACCGCGTTGAGGTTGTTCAACGGCACATGGTCGAAGCCCTCGACCGGCGGGCCGAAGCCTTCGAGATATTTCGCGTTCCCGGTCGCCGACAGCATCGCCAGGGTGCGACCGTGGAAGGCCCCCTCGAAGCACAGGATGCGCGTGCGTTCCGGCCGTCCCGTGGCGTGCATCGCCCGGCGCATCATCTTGACCATGCCCTCGTTGGCTTCCGCCCCCGAGTTGCAGAAGAACACGCTGTCGGCGAACGTCGCCGCGACCAGCCGCGCGGCCAGGCGTTCGGCCTGCGGCACGCGGTACAGGTTCGACACATGCATCACCCGGGCCGCCTGCCCGGCAATGGCCGCGACCAGATGGGGATGACCATGGCCCAGCGACGAGGTCGCGATGCCGGCTCCGAAATCGAGAAAGCGTCGCCCGTCCGACGTGTACAGCCAGGCGCCCTGGCCACGCTCGAAAGCGAGGTCGGCACGGTTGTAGGTCGGCATCAGCGAGGGGATCATGGATCGGGGTCCTGGGGCTTTTGGGCGGCCACGTCCGAAGCGACAGGCGACATCGTCCGGCGCCGGCTCTTATCCGGCGCCTATCGGCCGGGCCGATTCGGTCATGATGCCGTGCCGGGATCGGATAAGTCAAACCGCGGCATGCACCATGCTCGTGGTGCGGGCTGCCGGCGGGGGCCGCCTTGCAAAGCGTGGTTCGCTTGCGGAGGGCGGCTGTTGGCGCACCGCCGGGGTAGGCATCGGCGCGGATCATCGCCATAATGGCGCTTCGGTGCTTCTTGCCTTATTGGTCGAGCAGATGGGTCGTCGTTGCGGTGGCCTCCGAAATCGGGAGATAGGCCATGCCGAATGGCACGGTTAAGTGGTTCAATGCGACCAAGGGTTATGGCTTCATCCAGCCCGCAGACGGATCGAGCGACGTGTTCGTGCATATCTCGGCTGTCGAGCGCGCGGGGCTGCAGAGCCTTAATGACGGTCAGGCGGTCAGCTTCGATCTGGAAAGCGGCCAGAAAGGCCGGGTGTCGGCAGTGAATCTCAAGATCGCCTGAGGGAGGACGAATGACCTTCAAGGTCAATTACGGATTTCAGAAAGCCGAGCGCAACCGCGCCAAGCTTGCCAAGAAAGAGGCCAAGCGCCGCGAAAAGGAAGGATCTTCCGGGGCGGTCAAGGAGGACGGGCCGGAACCGGGCGACGAGGCGGCGGAAGCGGCCAAAGCGGGGGAAGAAAGCCCTTCCTGACGGTCTGAACATGCGGGCCGCCCTTGGCCTCCGTCTCCCACGGGAGCCGGAGGCCGTCGGCGTGGTCTGGCCGTCGGCATGTCCTGGCCGATGCGGGCGCCGGGTCAGGCCGCCTTCATGGTCGCGGTCAGACGGTCGAGCACCATGGTCTTGTCGCTGCCTTCGACCACGGCGATCTCCGCGCCGAACCGGTCCAGCGCCAGCTCGAATAATTTGCGCTCGCTGAAGCTGCCTTCGAGATTATCGACATGACGCTGCAGGTCGCGCACGACCTCGGCAACCTGCAGCAGATCGCCCGAATTGATACGCGCCTGGATCTCGACGGCGCGGCGGGCCCAGAGCGCCTTGCTGACACGCGGCTTGCCGCGGATCACCGCCATCGCCTTTTCGACGATCTCCTTGCTGGCGATCTTGCGCAAGCCGGACGCCCGGGCGCGGGCGAGTGGAATGCGCAGGGTCATCTGGTTGTCGGAGAAGGAAACCTGGATGACCTCCAGCTTGTGGCCGGCGATCTCCTCGGTGCCGATCCGGTCGATCCGGCCGACGCCATGGGCGGCGTAGACCACCGCATCGCCCTCGGAGAAGGGATCGTCGTCGACGAACTTCTCGTGTCCCGCGGTGTTGGCGGCGGCCTTGCGCACCTGCGCCTCGGTCATCGCGGTCCTCGTCGCCGGTTTAAAGACGTTCATAACTGGCCTCCCGCCATAATGGCATGACGTGGAAAGCATTGCCGCATCGTCATCCCCCAAATTGCGGCGCGTGCGCCACGACTTCAATTCCGGCGCAGTATCGCATAAATTAGGCGGATCGCCTATGGTGGTGGTGGCACCCGACCGCAACAACGACTAGAAACCGTGCCACCCGGGGGCAAGCCCGCGGCTGGCCAGGGACGGCCGGTGACAGGGACGAGCCAGGCGGGGGACAGGATCGGCACCGGTCGGGCGTGCCGGAACGAGACAGAGGGTTATCACCATTTTCAAGGACCATAAATTCAGCGAACGCCAGCGTGTTTCCGCTGATGCCAAGACCGCTCTGCTGGCCAAATTCAAGACCAGGCCGGCCATGGACGATCCCGAGGTGCTGGCCCGCCAGGCCGAGCGGCGCGCGATCGCCGAGGCCCGGGAGATACGCATGGCCGAGCGTCGCAGGCAGCGTGAGGAAGATGCCGCCCGCCTCGCCGCCGAGCATGCCGCCCAACTCGCCGCCGAGGCCGCCCGGCAGGCCGAACTCGAAGCCGCCGCCAAGGAGGCGGCCCGTCAGGAGGCCCTGGCGAAACTCGAGCAGAAGGCCGCCCGGGACAAGCGTTACGCCGCACGCAAGGCGCGCCGCTGATGGCCTGATGTGTCCATCGCGGAGCCCCTGACCGCGAACAGGCTGCGTGAGGCGGCCATGGCTCATCTGGCCCGCTTCGCCGCCAGCGAGGCCGGTCTGATGCGCGTGCTGGTTCGCCGGATCGAGCG
>CAXTCT010000116.1:0-6733 GCA_964242565.1 uncultured Acetobacteraceae bacterium
GGTTATAGGCAGTAAATGCCTCAATTTCTTTGTTAGTGTCATTGGGGTTGTCCGGGTGACCCTGGGCGCGCTGCTGATGGCGGCCGGTCATTTCCTGATGGCGTTCGACGCCTCGTTCCTGGCGGCGCTGGCCTGCCTGCTGGCTGGCGTCGGCTGCTTCAAGGGCAACATATCGAGCCAGGTCGGCCAGCTTTATCCGTTGGGTGACCTTCGGCGCGCCGACGCGTTCCAGATCTTCCTGCTCGGGGTCAATGTCGCGGTGATCGCGGCCCCCCTGGTTTGCGGCACGCTCGGGCAGAAGCTGGGCTGGCATTGGGGGTTCGGCGCCGCCGGCATCGGCATGATGATCGGGCTCGCGGTCTATCTCGCCGGGCGGCGCTGGCTGCCACCGGAAACTCTCCGGAACGGCGTCGCGCGCATCCCTCGCGCCGGGCTCACCTCGGATGAGCGCAAGACAACCGCGCTGCTGGTGGCGCTGATCCCGGTGCTGGCACTCGCGTCGCTCTCCAACATGGAGATCTTCAACGCCTATCTGGTCTGGGGCGATGCCAACTACGACCTGGTGCTGTTTGGACGATCGATGCCGGTGACGTGGCTGATCTCGATCGATGCCCTGCTCGGCACGGCGGCCATCCTCGGCTCGCTGGCCTTCTGGCGCTGGTGGAAACGACGCCGCCCGGAGCCCGCCGAGATCACCAAGCTGGCAATCGGCGCGCTGATCGGCGCCGCGGCCCCGATGATCCTGGCCGCGGCGAGCGTCCAGGAGGCTGCCAGCGGACACAGGATCGGCCTGGCCTGGGGGATTGCGTTCCAGATCGTCAATGACATCGGCTTCGCCAACATCCTCCCGGTCGGGCTGGCGCTGTACGCGCGCGTCGCCCCGCGGGCCGTGTCGGGACTGATGATCGGCGTCTTTTATCTGCATCTGTTCGTCGCCAACATGGCGGTGGGCTGGCTCGGCGGCCTGCTGCAGACGATGCCGGCCTCCCGCTTCTGGCTGCTGCACGGCGCCCTGGTGGCGCTGGGTGGTTTCCTGATCCTGGCCTTCCGCGCGGCGTTCGGACGCCGTCTTGCGCCCAATTGAGGCTTCGGCGCCTCATCCAGCAGGCTATCGGATCCGGCGTCGAACACCGCATGATGCGGTGAGCCGAACCAGTGGAAAATATCGATGAGCTTCGATGAGGAGGCCGACAGTCCGGGAAGGCCGATCACCAGCGAGATGGGCAAGACCCTGCTCAAGCACGCGCCGGGCGTATGCGGGGTGCTCAACATCGACGATGGACCCGGTCGAGGCGGTGATCGACGATCCGCGCATCGCCGCTGTCACCCTCACTGGAAATCGGCGGATCGGACCCGTTCATCGTCCTGGCCGACGCCGAGTTCGGCCTGAACTCGAACCTGTGTACCCGCGACATTGAACAGACGCGAGCTTTGTCATTTCGGAAGCCATGAATTCGTCAATGCCCAACGTGTCTGGACCAAGCGTCTTCAAGCCTAGCACCGGGCCGGAGACCGAACTGGCGCATCGCACGGGGCGGGAGGGCTGATGCGTCTGGTCGATATCCGGACCTACCCGGTCAAGGGCTTGCGCGGCGCCTCGTTCGAGGCGGCCTCCGTCGAGCCCTGCGGCCTGGCCGGCGACCGTCGCTGGCTGGTTGTCGACCAATCGGGAAAATTCCTGACCCAGCGGGTGCATCCCTGCATGGCCCTGATCGCGGCAAGCACGACGGCCGGCGGACTGCGGCTGGAGGCGCCCGGACAGACACCGGTCGAAATAGCCTTCCCCGACGAGGGCGTCTCGCCGGTCGAGGTCGTGGTATGGCGTGACCGGGTGCCGGCCCGTCCGGCTTCGAGGGAAGCGGCGGCGATGCTCGAACGGGCGATCGGCGTCCCCTGCCGCCTGGTCTGGATGCACGACCCGAACGCACGCGCCGCCGATCCGGCCTATGCTCCGGCCGGAAGCACGGTGAGCTTTGCCGACAGCTTTCCCGTGCTGCTCGCCTCTCTGGGCTCGTTGGCGGACCTCAACCTGCGTCTTGCGTCACCGATCCCGATCGGCCGCTTCCGCCCGAACCTGGTTGTCGAAGGCGCCAGCCCCTGGTCGGAAGACCGTTGGCGCCGGATCCGCATCGGCGATGTCCTGTTCTCCGTGGCAAGGGCGTGCGAGCGGTGCATCGTCACCACGATCGATCCCGACAGCGGGCTACGGCCGGACAAGACCGAGCCGCTGCGCACGCTCGCCACCTTCCGCAAGGACATCTCGGGCGGTGTCATGTTCGGCCAGAATCTGGTGCCCGAGAAGGCGGGGCGCGTGAGCATCGGCGACGACGTCGAGATACTCGAATTTGGGCCGCCGAATGTGGAACTGGTGGGCTCCGGTCCGTGAGCATCGTCCGATCGCGGCGCGGGCCGCAATGGATGAGCCACCGCGACCTGATCCTCGGCCCGGCGGTCGGGGATGGGTCCTACTGGAATGGCAGGTAGCGGAAGCTGAAGAATACCATGTTGTCGTCGGTGTTCGGGCTGCCGCCCTTCGCGCTCTTGAAGGCCGTCCGGCGCGTGTAGGACCATTGCACGCCGGTCTGCATGGTGCCGTAATCGCCTTTGAGGAAGCGCCACCAGGCGCCGACGGTGCCCTGCGTCACGCCCGACGTGTTGCCCGTGCAGGTGATTGTCGGCGTGCCGGGCTGCTCGATGTTGCAGCCGGCATTGCTGTACAGCGAACTGCCATAGCCATAGCCTTTGCCGGACTCGCTGAAGGCCTTCGTATGGGTGATCTGTTCAGTGCCGACATAGCCATACAGATCGATCTTCTTGTTCGGATGACCCACCAGCCCGACCAGGGCGATGGCTTCCGGCAGGGGAACCGGCGCGCCATGCTGCGAGAAGGTCGCGTCGTTCAGGCCGGCCGCGCCGTAGCGGCCGATGCCTTCGCCGATCAGGCCGCTGCCCTGCAGGTCGAGCTTGCCCTTGAGCAGAGGCAGGATGAAGCCGGCGCCGCCGCCGCCGGCAAGCACCGTGTTGTTGCGTCCGCTGCCGACGATGCTGGTGCGGTCATGCAGGAAGCGCGCGATGCCGAACGCCTCGTAATGACCCCAGCCCGGGTCGGTCGTGCCCTTGACGATCACGTCCGGCGCGATGTCGTCCGAATAGGCCTGGGTGTTGTTCAGGGTCGTCACGCCGAGATTGGAGGAGGTGACCGTTCCGGCCAGCGAGCCGGTGCCGTTCGGTCCGGTATAATAATTCGCCTGCGGCTCCTCGAAGGAAAGACCGAGGTCGAACCTGTCATTGTCGAAACCTTTGACGAAGCGCAACCCAGCCTGACGGGCCCAGACGAAGCCTGGCACGTATGACGCATCGATGGTGAGCGGCGGCAGTTCCTGGCGCGGCGTGATGCCGATCTTGTTCATCGTCAGCAACGACCAGCTCTGGCCGCCCAGCACGTAGAAATCCAGGTCCTTGCGGGCATAGGTCGCATAGAGCTGGCGTTGGCGCAGCACGTAGCTGTTGGACTGGTTCGAGTTCGAGACCGAACCCGCGCCCTGGAAGTCGGTCTCGATATAGGCCGAAAGATTGGTCACGCTGTCCGGCTGGCCCTCGACCAGCATCGAGATCCTGGTCTGGCGCGCGGTCTCGCGGAATTCAGGCGTGTGGTAGTTCGGACTGCTCGCGAACGGGATTCCGGTGTTGAAGTTGCTGCTGATGTCGGCGGTCTCGTTACGCGAACGCGCAATGGACTCCGCGGCGATGAAGCCGCCGAGCGTCACGCGCACGCCGCCGACCTGGAACTGGCCCTGCTTGAGCTTGGGACCGGCATAAAGCACCGGGGTCGGCACGCCATCGACATACACGTACGGGCCGTATTTCGGAATGGTGCCGGAACCGGCGACATCGATCCGATAGCCCGGAGGGGCGGATAGCGGCGACGGGGCCATCGGCTGCCCGAACGCGTTGGTCGAGCGCTCCGAGACCGACATTGCCTGCCGGTTCGCCGCGGCCGCTTCGGCCCGCGCGGCGCGGACATCGGCGTCACGCCTGGCCAGGCTGTGCTTCATGCTGTTCAGCTCGTTCTGCAGCGCCCGGATCTGCTTCTCGATCGAACCGATCTGGGCGCCGGGGTCGTCGGCCCTGGCCTGCGTGGTCCCGAGCAGGTTGCCGCAGAAGATACCGGTTAGGGCTGTCGCAGCCAGAAGGCCGCCTTTGGCAAGGACGCGTGTGCTCATGATCAGGTTCCAGGCCCGACAGGGCCCCCCCCTGCCATTGGGCGAGGTCTCGATAAGCCATTGCCGACACGAGGTAACGCGATGGTTTCGCTACATTAATAAGACAGATTTATGACATCCCCCGGCTCGCTACTCCGGCTGCCAATCCTCGGCCTTGAGCACCTCTCCGGCCAGATAAAGGCTGCCGCAGATCAGGATGCGGCCCGGCGTCCGGTTCGCGGCCAGGATGGCCGACAGCGCCCCCGCCACCGTCGGTCCATGAAGCGCGCGCCCGTCGCTGGCCGCGATGATCGCCTCCACCGGCAGCGCCAGATGCTGGCCGGGTTCGGCGACGGCATGAACGCTGGCGGCGCGATCGAGCAGGGGCGTCAGAAAGCCCCTCGCATCCTTGCTCTGCTTCATGCCGATGATCAGATGCACCGGCCGGTCGGCCCAGCCGGCCAGGACCTCCCCGAGTGCCACGGCGGCTCCCGGATTATGGCCGCCATCGAGCCATAATTCCCAAGCCCGCGGTAGGGCGGCGGCGAGGCGGCCGGTCAGGCGCTGCAGGCGCGCCGGCCACGCGGTGGAGGCAAGGCCGAGACAGCCACGCGGCGGCACCGCGAGCCCGGCCGCGCGCAGGGCGGCGACGGCAAGGCCCGCATTCTCGACCTGATGCCGGCCGGACAAGGCGGGCAATGGCAGATCGATGCGTCCATGACGGTCGGCATAGAGCAGGCCACCGGCATCGGCCTCGACGCTCCATTCCCGGTCCCGGACCAGCAGCGGCGCGCCGGCACGGGCCGCCGCATCGGCGATCACCGCCAATACGCCCTCCGGCTGACGGCCGGTGACGACCGGCGTGCCCGGCTTGATGATACCCGCCTTTTCCCCGGCGATCGCCTCGAGGCTGTCGCCGAGGAACGCCTCGTGATCCATCGAGATCGACGTGATGACGCAGGCGGCGGGCGGCGGGATCACGTTGCTGGCGTCATGGCGGCCACCGAGCCCCACCTCGATCACCGCGAGGTCGGCCGGATGACGCGAGAATAGCAGGAAGGCGCTCGCGGTCAGCACCTCGAAGACGGTGATCGGCCGGCCGGCATTGACATGCTCGATCTCCTCCAGGGTGCCGGTCAGCGCCGCCTCGGACACCAGCCGCCCGGCGATGCGAAAGCGCTCGCGCACGTCGACCAGGTGCGGCGAGGTGCTGACATGGACCATCCAGCCCGATGCCTCGGCGATGGCACGCAGATGGGCGGCGGTGCTGCCCTTGCCATTGGTGCCGGCGACATGGATCACCGGCGGCAGATGACGCTCCGGATGATCGAGCCTGGCCAGCAGCCCTTCGAGCCGGCCCAGCGACAGGTCGATCAGCACCGGATAGAGATGCTGCAATCGCTCCAGCACCGCGCCGGCGCGGCCGACGAATTCCGGGCTTGCCGCAAGCCCGGGCGTCACATCGGGCGGCAGCCGGTCATGCAGCATGTTCGAGCGGCTCATCGTCTCCGCGGGCGAGCTCACGGTTGCCGAGCAGGGCGATCAGCCGGCCCAGCGTCTCGCGCATCTGGCCGCGCGGCACCACCATGTCGAGCATGCCGTGCTCCAGCAGATATTCCGCGCGCTGGAAGCCGTCGGGCAGCGTTTCGCGCACGGTCTGCTCGATCACGCGCTGGCCGGCAAACCCGATCAACGCGTTCGGCTCGGCAATCTGGATGTCGCCGAGCATCGCGAAGCTCGCGGTGACGCCGCCGGTCGTTGGATCGGTCATCACCACGATGTACGGCAGGCCGGCCTCGCGGACCATCTGCACGGCGATCGTCGTGCGCGGCATCTGCATCAGCGAGATCATGCCTTCCTGCATCCGCGCCCCGCCCGAGGCGGTGAACACGATCAGCGGCGCCTGCTGCAGCACCGCCAGCCGGGCCGCCGCGACGATGCCCTCGCCCAGGGCGGCTCCCATCGTGCCGGCCAGGAACTCGAACGCCATCACCCCGACCACGGCCTTGTGGCCAAGGATGGTGCCATGCGCCACGACCAGGGCCTCGTCGAGATGGGCGTTGGCGCGGTTCTCCTTGAGGCGCTCGGTGTAGCGCTTCTGGTCGCGGAAGCCGAGCGGATCGACCGGCGCACGGGGCAGCTCTATCCGCGTGAAGCTTCCCTCATCCAAGGTCCAGGCCAGGCGCTCGCTGACCAGGGCGCGCATGTGATGGCCGCAATACGGGCACACCTTCAAGGTGCGCTCGAGTTCCTTGGCGAAGATCATCTGGTTGCAGGCGCTGCACTGGGTCCAGAGATTGTCCGGCACCTCGCGTTTGCCGAGAAGGTTGCGGATCTTCGGGCGGACATAGGTCGTGAGCCAGCTCATGCGCTCATCTCCGTGATACGGGCGTTACGTACTCCGTGGGCGAGGCTGGCGACCTGGTCCAGCACACGCCGGACGGTGTCGGGTCCGGCGCGTTCCTCATCGTCGAGCGATGCGGCAAGGGTCTGGATCAGGGCGGAGGCCACCACCGCGGCATCGGCCACGC
>CAXTCT010000117.1:0-6654 GCA_964242565.1 uncultured Acetobacteraceae bacterium
CTCGGTCCAGCCAGACGACGCTGCGCGACAGCGTTTCCAGCAGGCGGCGGTCATGGCTGATCATCACGATAGCCGAGCGCAGGGAAGCGAGTTCGCGCTCCAGCCAGGCGATGGTCGGCATGTCGAGATGGTTCGTCGGCTCGTCGAGCAGAAGCAGGTCGGGTTCCGGCGCGAGCGTGCGGGCGAGGGCGCAGCGTCGTGCCTCGCCGCCCGAGAGATTTGCGGGGATCTCGTCGCCGGTCAGGCCGAGCGCGTCGAGCATGGCGCGCGCGCGGTAGCCGGGGTCATCGGCGGGCAGGTCGGCGCGGGCATAGTCATAGCTGGTGGCATAGCCCGAAAGCTCCGGTTCCTGCGGCAGCACGCCGATGGTGCAGCCGGGCTGGAGGAAAATCGTTCCGGAATCCGCCTGCAGCGAGCCGTCGGCGATCTTCAGCAGGGTCGATTTGCCGGAGCCGTTGCGGCCGACCAGGCAGAGCCGTTCACCCGGCGAGACGCCGAAGCCGGCGCCATCGAGCAGAGGCTTGCCGCCAAGAGTGAGGGTGATGTCGGAGAGAAGCAGAAGGGGAGGTGCCATGGCCATGGCCGGGGTTGTGGCTTAGGCACCCGCCACAGGCAAGCACAGCCTGTATGGCGGCCGCGGGGGCACGCTCTCGAAGCGCGGGGGCGGAGTTCTCAGGGCGCGAAGCCCTTCGCCTTGACGTCGGACAGCGAGGATACCAGCCGGATATCGCGTCGGGCAGGCGAGGCGGGCTGCTCGGGGCCGACGCGCGCAAGGGCCGACACGAAGGACCGGCCCCAGGACAGGGCGGAGGTATCCTTGATCGCCTCCCAGCAGGCGTTCCAGCGGTCCTGGCGTTCAGGCCGGCTCATGCGCAGGGCCGTGTCGAGCGCGTCGGCGATCTCGTCGGGGTCGACCGGGTTGACCAGGATCGCCGCGCCCAGCTGGCGGGCGGCGCCGGCAAAGCGCGACAATATGAGCACGCCGGGATTTTCCGGATCCTGGGCGGCGACATATTCCTTGGCGACCAGGTTCATGCCGTCGCGCAAGGGGGTCACCAGTCCGATCCGGGCCTCGCGCATGTAGCCCGAGATGGCCTCGCGCGAGCAGCCGCGGGCCGTGAGGCGCAGCGGCACCCAGTCCGGCTCGCCGAAGCTGCTGTTGATCGCCCCGGTTTCGCGATCGAGATCCTCGCGCAGATCCTGATAGGCGTCGACATCCTGGCGGCTGGCCGCGGCGATCTGCAGGAAGGTCGCCTTGCAATGCCATTGCGGACGGGTTTCGAGCAGGCGGCGAAATCCCGACAGGCGGTGGCGCAGGCCCTTGGTCGGGTCCATGCGATCGACACCGAGGATCAGGCTCTGGCCATCGAGGCTCCGGCGCAGGCGCTCATTGTCCGGCGAATTGAAGGCGGTCTCCGCCATCTGGGCGAAGGCCGCCGGCTCGATCTCGACGGGGAAGACCCCGATCCGGATCTGCCGGCTGCCGAGCTGCAGGCCGCCGCCCGGCAGGCGCACGGCTCCTGCGATGCGTTGCGCGGAGGCGGCGAAGTTTTCGGCGTCGTTGGCGGTCTGGAAGCCGAGCAGGTCGGCGGCGAGCAGGTCGCGTATGAAGATCGAGGCTTCGGGAATGCTGCCGAGCATGTCCGGCGAGGGAAACGGGGTATGGAGAAAGAAGCCGATCGGCGAGACGACGTTGCGGCTGCGCAGCGCGGAAGCCAGTGCCAGCAGATGATAGTCATGGATCCAGATGGTGTCCGCCGGGCGAAGCATCGGCAGCAGCATGTCGGCGAAGCGGTCATTGACGGCGCGATAGGCCTGCAGGCTGCGACGGTCGAAATGCATCTGCTCAGGCAGCGAATGGAGCAGCGGCCAGAGCGTCGCGTTCGAAAATCCGTTGTAATAAAGGTCCAGCTCGTCCGGGGAGAGATCAATCGTGGCATATTCGACGGCGCCGTGCTGAACCAGAAAGGGCGTGCGGACGGAGGCGGCGTCCGGGCTGCTATTGCCGCTCCAGCCGAACCAGAGGCCGCCCTGCCGCTCCATCAGCTCGTTCAGGGCAACGGCGAGGCCACCCGCATGAGCATCCGCACTTGGAATGGTGACCCGGTTGGAGACCACGACAAGCCTGCTCATCACACCCTCCAACCCTTGCATCCCAGGGGATCACTTGCGCGTCGTGACATAACCTTTCAAGGCTGAACCATATCAATCCCGCCATGTTGCCAGGTTCGTGATCGAGCTATGGCATGTTCCTGAGCCGGTTCATTTCCGCCAGTCGTGACTTTATGGGGGCGCCCTCCAGCACGTGTCCGACCTTTTCGGTCAGACGACGGCGCCAGTTCGGATGTTCCGACGTGGTTCCCGGCAAATTGGGCTGCTCGGACAGGGCCAGCGCATCCTCGACCGGAACCATCACCAGTTCGCAGGCGGAGCCGCCGACATGGGCGATGGCCGCATCGACCACCGGACCCGGTTCCCCTGACGCCGGTGGGTCCCCCGCGCACGCCCCGCTCCGCTGCATCGCCGACCAGAGTGCGATACGATCGCGGGCGCGTTCGGCCTGTTCGTCGTCCTGCTTGTCCTGCGGAATTTTCAGGATACGGCCCCGCTCGACGATGTCGTGGCCCGACCACCAGCCGGCCACGGGCGGCAGGTCGTGCGTGCTGGTCATGGCGCTGGCCTGCCGGGTCCAGTCGGCCGGCGCGGTGTAGCCGCTCTTGTTGCGTTCGAACACCAGGATGCGCATGCCGTCGATCCCGGCCTGCTGCAGGTGCTCCTGGAAGCCCTCCGGCACGGTGCCGAGGTCCTCGGCCAGCACGATGGAGCGGCTGCGCTGGGATTCGAGCTTGATCAGGCGACGCAGGTCGGTCTCCGGGAAGGCGAGGTAGCTGCCATGGTCGGCGGTCTGGCCTTCGGGAATGATCCATAGCCGCGCGATGCCCATGCCATGGTCGATCCGCACGCCTCCGGCATGGCGCATCGCGCCGCGCAGCATCTCGATGAAGGCGCGATAGCCGTTCCGGCGCAGTCCGCGGGCCGAAAAGGCGCTGATGCCCCAGTTCTGGCCGTTGATCTGCAGCAGGTCGGGGGGCGCCCCGATGGTCAGCCCGAGCAGGCTCTCGTCCTGGTTGCTCCAGCAGTGGCTGCCACCGGAATCCGTGCCGACGGCGAGATCCGAAACCAGTCCGATGGCCATGCCGGCGTCCAGGGCGGCCTTCTGCGCCTGTCCGAGCTGGCGGTCCGCGCCATATTGCAGCCAGGCATGGAAGGCGATCTCATCGGCATGGCTGCGCCGGAACGCCTCGATGCCGGAAGCCGTGGGCGACGCGAACGCCTCGGGCCAGCTCTTCCAGTGCCACAACTTTTCGTCCCGGCCCCAGATCTCGGCGTGCAGGGCTTCGAACAGCGCATGTCCCTCCAGATCCTCGCCGGCCTGCTCGCGCCAGGCGAGGAAGTCCGGGTCGCTGCCGGCGCCGGCGGCAAAGACCTCGCGCAGCCTCGCCATCCGGTCACGCGCAACCCCTGGCCAATCCACCAGATCCAGCGCCTCCAGCCGGGCCGCCTCCGGACCGGGCGATCCGACCGCCATATGCAGGGCATTGAGCATCAGTCGGCTGGACGGAGCGTAGGGGCTGAACCGGTCCGGATCGGCCGAGAATTGCGCATGCACCGGGCTGATCGCCAGCGCGTCCGCGCCATGCCCGGCCGCCTCGCGCGCGAACTCGGCCAAAGCGAGATAATCGCCTATTCCACCATCGCCGTCCCGCCGCAACGAATAGAGCTGCAGCGCCAGGCCCCAGGCGCGGGCATGGTCGCGGCCCTTGGCCTGCGGAATCGTGAAGCAGCGCGCGGGGGCCACGGCGAGCGTGATCGCGCGGCCATCGATCTCCAGACGATGATAGCCGGGCTGGTCGGGTGCCGGGATCCTGCTGCCGGCGCCATGCGGCTCCGAGACGCCTTCCAGGATGCCGCCATCCTCGAGCGCCAGGCGCCAGCGCCCGGGTGGAACCGGCAATTCCACGCTGGCCGAACGCTCGGCGGTGATCAGCGGCGGCGGCGTTGTGTTTTCCTGCTCGAGCTGCTCGATCCGTGCGCGGAATTCGCCCGGGCTGTCGGCGCCGACGCCGAGGGCCGACAGGATCCCGCCCAGATCCTCCTGCGCGACCTGGTGGGTCTTGCCGAAGATGTCGCTCCATTGCGTCGATAATCCGGCCAGCTCGCAAAGCCGGAAAAGCAGAGCGTCCTTGTCGTCACTCATTCTCTATGTCGGCTCCGCTGGAGGTGACGCAAGCGCTCTGCTATGGCCCTAGGGTTCGGCCAAGGTAAGGATCACCGTGGCGAGCGGCGGCAGCAGCAGGCTCAGCGAAGCCGGCTGGTCGTGGCAAGGGTGGGCATGGGCCTGCAGCCCGCCGCCATTGCCCAGGTTCGAGCCGCCATAGCGTTCGGCATCGGTGTTGAGCAGCTCGTGCCAGAGGCCGGGCTGGGTGACGCCGATCCTGTAGTCGTGGCGCGGGACCGGGGTGAAGTTGCATACCACCAGAACCGGCTTGTGTTCGTCGCGGCCGAAGCGCAGCCAGGCGAACACGCTCTGGTCGGCGTCATCGAGCACCACCCAGCGGAAACCCTCATGGACGCAGTCCCTGACATGCAGCGCCGGCACCGAGGTGTAGAGGCGGTTCAGGTCGCCGACCAGAAGCTGCATGCCCTGGTGCAGCGGGTTGTCGAGAAGCCACCAATCGAGGCCGTTATCGTGGTTCCACTCCCGGTCCTGCGCGATCTCGCACCCCATGAACAATAATTTCTTGCCCGGATGGCTCCACATGAAGCCATAGAAGGCGCGCAGGTTGGCGAATCGCTGCCAGGTATCGCCCGGCATCTTCCGGATCATCGAGCCTTTTCCGTACACCACCTCGTCGTGGGAGATCGGCAGGACGAAACGCTCGGAGAAGGCATAGACCAGGCCGAAGGAGATCTCGCCATGATGCCAGCGGCGGTTGACCGGGTCCTCCTCCATGTAGTGCAGGCTGTCATGCATCCAGCCCATGTTCCATTTGAAGTCGAACCCGAGGCCGCCCTCGTCGGCGGGACGGCTGACATTGGGAAACGAGGTGCTCTCCTCGGCGATCAGGATGGCCCCCGGAGCGGTTTCGCGCACCGCCCGGCTGAGGTCCTGCAGGAAGGCGATGGATTCGAGATTCTCGCGGCCGCCATAGCGGTTCGGCACCCACTCGCCCTCCTTGCGGCTATAGTCGCGATACAGCATCGAGGCGACGGCATCGACGCGCAGCCCGTCCACGTGGAAATGACGCAGCCAGAACAGGCCGCCGGCAATCATGAAGCCGCGCACCTCGTTGCGGCCAAGATTATAGATGTAGGTGTTCCAGTCCTGATGATAGCCCTCGAACGGGTTGCCATGCTCGTACAGCGGCGTGCCGTCGAAGCGCGCCAGGCCGTGGCTGTCGGTCGGAAAATGCGCCGGCACCCAGTCGAGCAGAACGCCGATGCCGGCGCCGTGGCAGCGATCGACGAAGCGGGCGAACTGGGTGGGCGAGCCGAGCCGGGCGGTGGGCGCGAACTGGCTCAGCACCTGATAGCCCCAGGAGCCGCCGAACGGATGCTCCATGATCGGCATCAGTTCGACATGGGTGAAGGCGAGCTCGACGAGGTAGGGGATCAGCCGGTCGCCCAGGCTGTCCCAGTTGGCCTCGGTGCCATCCTGCGGCAGCCACGACATCGCGTGCATCTCGTAGACCGAGACCGGCGCGGCCGTGCCCTGCCGCGCGGCGCGGTTCTCCATCCAGGCATCGTCGGTCCAGACGAAATGCGGGTCGTCGATCACCGATGCGGTATGCGGCGGCCGCTCGGTCGCCCAGGCAACCGGGTCCGCGCGGGCGGGCAGCAGCGCGCCGTCGGGTCCGACCAGCTCGTATTTATAGACCGCTCCCGCCGCCACCCGCGGGATAAACAGCTCCCAGACCCCGCAGCCCTCGCGCAGGCGCATCGGATGGCGCCGCCCGTCCCACTGGTTGAAGGAGCCGATCACCGAAACCCGCTGGGCATTCGGCGCCCAGACCGCGAAGCGGGTGCCGGTGACGCCCTCGATCTCCATCACATGCGCGCCGAGCACATGGCCGAGATCGCGATGACGCCCTTCGGAGATCAGATAGATATCGAGTTCGCCGAGCAGGAGCCCGAAGCTGTAGGGGTCCTCGGTTTCGGCCACGGCCTCGCCGCCCGCGCCGTCCGGCACCAGGGCGCGCAGCAGGTAGGGCGACGACGAGGCCACCGCCCCGGACCATAATCCGTCGGCGTGGATCCGCGTCAGCGCGCCGAGCGGCGCGCCACTGACCCGGTCGACCACCTCCAGCCGGTTCGCCTCCGGCCAGAAGGCGCGGATGACCACCCCTCCGGCCACCGGATGCGGTCCGAGCAGGGAGAAGGGATCGCCGTGCCGCGCCCGGACGAAGCTGTCGATCGCGCCGGGGTGCGGCATAAGGTCGGCAGGGTGGAGAACCTCATTCATGGGGGATGGAACCGTCTTCAAGCAGTCTGGTTGCGATCCTGTCGAGGCCGGTCAGCGGGATCGTGATCCAATGCGGCCGGTTGTTGGCTTCGTAATGGATCTCGTAGGCCGCCTTTTCCAGCAGGAACAGG
>CAXTCT010000118.1:0-6652 GCA_964242565.1 uncultured Acetobacteraceae bacterium
CCGGTCAACGCATGCGTTGACCCGCATGCACCCGCGGCGCCCCGTATGTCTCACACGAACTGACGTGAATGGTGCGCGCACGTTTCCTCCGACACGCCGAGCACGCGCGCCATCGTGGCAATTGGGAAAGCCGCCTGGTTCGCGCTCATGAATTCGAAGACCCGGACGGCACGGCCCCGGTCTCGCGTGCAAACCAGGCTGCCGCTCGAGAGAGAATGTCGCGCTCCACGCGCAGCTGCTTGTTCTCACGTCGAAGGCGCCCGAGCTCGCCGCGCTCGGTCGCAGACAATTCCTCAACCTTCGCCTCCTCCCGGCCGCCCTCCTTGCGCGCGGTCAGTGCCACCCAGGCGCGGATCGACTCCCCAGATGGCTCAAACTCCCGAGCCAGATCCGCGGGATCACGGCCGGCCCGGACCAAATCAACCATCTGACGACGAAATTCAGGCGAGCCAGGAGCGCGAGTGCGACGCATCGAGGAGACCTCCGGCAAAAGCTAGAAAGGCTCCACCAAACCGGGTCAACTTCAGTCCGAGTGGCGGCAAAGGGCCAGCCACCGCCCCACTCGGGTGCGATTTTCAGCTGCTATCCGGAGTTCGCCGCATCTTGCACCAGGGTGGCGAGCCTGCGGTCGAGCAGCCGCCGCGTCTGCAGCCAGGCCAGGCCAGGCCAGCGTGTCGGCGGCCGTCAGCAGGGTCGCCAGCAGCAGGATGACGGCGAGCGGCCTGCGAACCCGAGACCTCATCAATATTCCTGGGCCGGCTGACCACGCCGCTCGACGGCTTCTGCCGCGGACCGGCGGAAGCGGTGCGGCGAGACCCCGAAACGGCGGCGGAAGGCATCGTGGAAGCGCGACACCGACCCGAAACCGGCCTCGTAGGCGATCGATGCCACGTCGCGATCGTCCGACAGCAGCATCGACTGCGCCATGTATAGCCGGTAGCGCGTCAGATATTCGCCCAGGGTCATTCCAAGGGCATCTTTGAACAGGGTCATGGCATAGTTCGGATGCAATCCCACCGCGTCCGCGACATGGGCGGCGGTGACCGGTCCGGCCGCGTGCGAGGTGAGGAACCGCGCCATCTCGCACACCTTGGCATGGCGGCCGCCGCGATGTCCGCCGGCCGGGGCATGCGGGCCGGTAAGGTCGGTCCAGCCGATGAGGTCGAACCGGCGCAGCCGCAGCTCGATCTCGAGCCGGTCGAGTTCCGCCAGCCGCGCGTTGCCAGACAGCAGCTCGCCGTGCAGCCGTTGCGGCCAGCTCCCGTCGAGCGGCTCGTGGGCGGTGATCATGCCGCCTGCCAGCACCGTCTCGCGAAGCGACGCCGACAGCGGCACGGCGAGGAACATCTCGATCGGCACATAGAGGCAGACGAAGCGGGTGCCGTCCGCCACGCGCACGGTCTGGTGCGGCACGGCGCCCCAGAACAGCGTGAAGCCGCCGGCGCGGACCACGACGTCGCGGCCGCCGAACAGATAGGTCGCCTCGCCGAGCAGCATCAGGTTGAGCTCGACCTGGCTGTGCGCGTGCATAGCCGGCATCTGCAGCATCTCGGTGCTGCGCCCGGCCCAGAAGATGTGCGGCGGCGGGTCGCGCAGATCCTCGGCATACGACATGCAGGTCCTCCAGCCGATCCCGCAATCACCCCGATCTTAGGATCCGGGAGATCCGTAACGGTAAACCGGACGACAGGCCAGCCAGGGCGTGCGCAAAGTCGTGCGAAGGGCCTCGGGATCATGAAGGCCACGTTCGGGGGAACAGGAATGTCGAAGTCGTTCGGACTCGCTGGTTACCTGGCACGAGCCGGCCTTGTCGGAGCCGCCCTTCTGGGCATGCTTGCACCGGTCGCGGCACGCGCCGACAGCCTGGTGGTCAATGCCGACACCTCCGACCCGCAGCCCAAGGCGGCGATGCAGGAGGTCGCGCGCCGCTTCGAGGCGGCCAACCCGGGCACTCACGTGGTGCTCAACGTTTATGACCACGAGAGCTACAAGCAGTCGATCCGCAACTGGTTGACCTCCGCGCCGCCGGACGTGGTGCTCTGGTATACCGGCACCCGGCTGCGACAATTCGTTCAGCCCGGCCTGCTCGCCGACGTGAGCGCGCTGTGGACGCCGGCGATGAAGCAGGCCTTCGGAAACACGCCGCTCGAACTCGCAAGCGACAACGGCAAGCAGTATGCGGTGCCATATACGCAGTACCAGTACGGGCTCTACTATCGCGGAGACCTGTTCAAGAAGGCCGGGGTCGGCCCGATCACCACCTGGGACGACCTGCTCGGTGCCTGCGACAAGCTCAAGGCAATCGGCGTGGCACCGCTCGATATCGGCTCCAAGGACCTGTGGCCGACGGCGGCGTGGTTCGACTATCTCGACCTGCGCATCAACGGCTACGCCTCGCACATGCAGCTCATGTCGGGGAAGATGTCCTACCTCGACCCCAAAGTGCGCAATGTGTTCGCGCACTGGAAGCAGCTGCTCGACCATAAATGCTTCGTCGCCAATCACGCCGAGCTGAGCATGCAGGAGAGCCAGTCTCTGCTCTACCAGGGGCGCGCCGCGATGATGCTGATCGGCAACTTCATCACCGAGAACTTCTCGCCGGAGATGCAGCAGGTGATGCAGTACGAGCCCTTCCCGACCGTGACGCCAGGCGTCGCGCGTGCGGAGGACGCGCCGATGGACGCCGTGTCGATACCGCAGGGGGCGAAGAACAAAGCGGGCGCGATGAAGTTCCTGGCCTTCATGATGCAGCCCGATACCCAGACCATGATCAACAAGTACGAGAAGCAGATCCCGGCCAACACGCAGGCGCAGGTGATCGATGACCGCTTTCTGGTCGAGGGCCGCAAGCTGCTGGAGGCGACGCCGGACCACGCGCAGTTCTTCGACCGCGACACCAACGAGGCGCTGGCGACCCTGGCGATGAAGGGCTTCCAGGAATTCATGGTGCAGCCGGCCAGGCTCGACCGCATCCTCGCCGGCATCGACCGGGCCCGCCTGCGCATCTACGCCCCGACCAATTAGCCGCGGCGATGTCGGTGTCGGTCCTACAGACGGGCAGGCGGACCGGGCGGCGCGAACGGCTCGGGCGGGATGCCGCAACGCCGCTCGCGTTCATCGCCCCGGCGGCGTTGTTCTTCGCGGTGTTTGTGCTGTGGCCGATCGCCGACAGCCTCTGGATCTCGCTGCACGACTGGGATGGCATCCACCCGATGCGCTGGGTGGGCTTCGGCAACTATTCCGAGTTGTTCACCGACGACGTGTTCTACACCGCCCTGGTCAACAATGTCTGGTGGCTGCTCGCCTACATGCTGGCGCCGGCGTTCGGCCTGGCGGTGGCCTTGTTCCTGAACCAGAACGTGCTGGGCATGCGTCTGTACAAGTCGCTGTTCTTCTTTCCCTTTGTGATCTCGCAGGTCGTGGTGGGGCTGGTATTTTCCTGGTTCTTCAACGGCGATTTCGGCCTGCTCAATGTCGGCCTGCATGCCATCGGCCTGTCCGGGGTGTCGCTGCTGGGCAACGCGAACTGGGCGACTCCCTCGGTCATCCTGGCTGGACTGTGGCCGCAGACCGCCTACTGCATGATCCTTTACCTCACCGGGCTGACCGCGGTGAACGGCGAGATCGTCGAGGCTGCCCGCATGGACGGCGCGCGAGGCTGGGCGATGCTGTGGAACATCATCATCCCGCAGCTCCGCCCGGCCACCTTCATCGCCGTGGTGGTATCGGTGGTCGGTGCGCTGCGCTCGTTCGACCTGGTCTCGATCATGACCAAGGGCGGCCCCTACGACAGCTCGGCGGTGCTCGCCTACTACATGTACGAGCAGACCTTCCTGTCGTTCCGCTACGGCTACGGCGCCGCCATCGCGGTGGTGCTGTTCGCGATCATGGACGTTTATATCGCCTGCTTCCTGCTCATCATGCTTCGTCAGGAGCGGCGCTGATGTTTCCCCGCCCGATCCAGACCGCGTCGCCGGGGGCGCAGAACCTGTATCGCATCGCACTCCCGGTCAGCCTGGTGATCTGGCTGCTGCCGCTGCTGGCGATATTCCTGACCTCGGCGCGCACCGCACAGGATCTCGCCAGCGGCAACTACTGGGGCTGGCCGCATGGCAGCAGCCTGTTCGGCAACTATGCCGCGGTGTTCACCACGTCGCCGATGGGCCGCTATCTGCTCAACTCGGTGGAAATCACGCTGCCGGCGGTGGCGGGCACGCTGGTGCTGTCCACCCTGGCCGGGTTCGGGCTCGCGAAGTTCCGCTTCCGAGGCAACACCATCATCCTGGCAGTGTTCATCGCGGGCAACTTCGTGCCGTTCCAGATCCTGATGATTCCTGTGCGCGACCTGATGATCCATGTGTTCCCGCTCTACGACACGATCTGGGCGCTGATCGTGTTCCACTCGGCGTTCCAGACCGGTTTCTGCACCTTGTTCATGCGCAACTTCATGCGCGAACTGCCGGAGTCGCTGATCGAGGCCGCCCGCATGGACGGCGCCGGGGAGTTCAGGATCTTCAGCCTGATCGTGCTGCCGCTGGTCCGCCCGGCGCTTGCGGCACTGGCGGTGCTCGAGTTCACCTTTATCTGGAACGACTATTTCTGGGCATTGGTGCTGGTGCAGTCCGACAGCGCCCGCCCGATCACAGCCGGGCTGCAGGCGCTGCAGGGGATGTGGCTGGCCTCCTGGCAGCTGATGTCAGCCGGGGCAATCGTCGCGGCGGCACCGTCGGTGGTGATCTTCTTCCTGATGCAGCGTCATTTCATTTCGGGACTCACCTTGGGAGCGGTAAAGGAATGAGAGCCCATCGTCTTGACGGCCGCGCCACCACGCTGCTGCTGCTGCAGCGCGACGCCGGACTTCCGGAGATCGTGCATTGGGGCGCACGCCTGCCCGGTGCGCTGGCACCGGAAATGGTCGCAGTCCTGCGCGACCGCGCGTTGCGTCGCAACGGACTGGACGATGATCATGTCGAAGCCGTTCTGATGCCGACCCTGGGCACCGGGGCGCTGCGCTCGCCGGCCCTGGTGGCGAGCCGCAACGGGATCGACTGGACGGCGGAGTTCACCGGCGTGTCGGTGCAGCCAGAGGCGGGCAGGCTGGAGGTGACGGCGCGCGATCCGGTCGCCGCGCTGGAACTGGAGATCCTCCTGACGCTGGCCCCGGATGGCGACCTGCTCGGGATGCGCTCGGTGCTGCGCAACCAAGGGCAGGCACCGCTGCACGTGGAGCGGCTCGCGGCGGGGGTATTTCTCCTGCCGGCGGAGGCGGGCGAGCTGCTGGTGTTCGACGGCCACTGGGGGCACGAGTTCGCCGAGCGCCGGTTTTTGCTGCCGGGGGGACTATGGGCGTCGGAGAACCGGCGTGGCCGCTCGCATGACCGTTTCCCGGCGATCCTGGCAGGCAGCGCCGGCTTCGACGAGGATCGCGGCTGGGTGCATGGCGTGCATCTCGGCTGGAGCGGCAACCACCGCACCACGGCGGAAAGGCTGGAGGATGGCCGCCTGCTGGTGGTGACGGGCGAATGGCTGCATCCGGGCGAGGTCGTGCTGGCTCCGGGCGAGGCGGTCGAGACGCCGGTGGCCTACGCCGCGGTGTCGCCGGACGGGCTCTCGGGGTTGTCGCGCCGTTTCCATGACGGCGTCCGGCGCGAGGTGCTGCGCTGGCCCGACGGCGCGATGCGGCCGCGGCCGGTGACGCTGAACACCTGGGAGGGCAACTACTTCACCCACGAGCATGACCGGCTGGTGGCGCAGGCGGCGTCGGCGAAGCGGCTCGGCATAGAGCGCTTCGTGCTCGATGACGGATGGATGGCCGGGCGCGACAACGAGTGCACCGGGCTCGGCGACTGGCGGCCCGATCCGCGCAAATATCCCGACGGGCTGGGACCGCTGGTACAGGCCGTGGTCGGGCTCGGGCTGGAGTTCGGGCTGTGGGTCGAGCCGGAGATGGTCAACCCGGACAGCGACCTGTATCGCGCCTATCCCGACGCCGTGCTGCATGTGGAGGGGCGGAAGCTGCAGACGTCGCGCCACCAGCTCATCCTCGACCTGACCCGCCCGGAGATCGCCGACGGCATCTTCGCGCAGCTCGATGGGCTGCTGCGGGCGCATCCGATCACCTACCTGAAATGGGACATGAACCGCGATTTCGTCTCGGCGGGCGACCGGGAAGGGCGTCCGGCCTACAGGCGCCATCTGCTCGCGACTTACACGTTGCTGGCACGCCTGCGGGCAGCCCATCCGGCATTGGAGATCGAGACCTGTGCGTCGGGGGGCGGGCGGCCCGACCTGGGCATCCTGCGCCACACCCACCGGGTGTGGACCTCGGACTGCACCGACGCGCTGGAGCGGCTGGCAATCCAGCGCGGCTTCTCGCGCCTGCTGCCGCCGGAACTGATGGGCGCGCATGTCGCCGCCTCTCCCAATCATCAGACCGGAAGGCGGCATACGCTCGGCTTCCGCGCCGCCGTGGCGCTGTTCGGGCATATGGGCGTGGAGCTGGACCCGACCACGCTCACTGATGCCGAGGAGGAGGAGCTGGCCGGGTGGATCGCGCTGCACAAGCGGCTGCGGCCACTGCTGCACGGTGGAAATCATGCCGCCCATCCGAAGGCTCGAATGGTGGAAAGGCCGGACAGGGACTCGATGAAAT
>CAXTCT010000119.1:0-6598 GCA_964242565.1 uncultured Acetobacteraceae bacterium
CCCCGCCGCCCGCACGGCCTCGCCCGCGAAGCGCATCCTGCCGCTCGGGCGGCAATTCGCCTTCGTTGTGGCCGGGCAGCCCGCGCGACTATTCGCCATCGATCGGGACGGAGGCTGGGTGCATGAATATGATCGCCGCCAGTCCAGCTGGCTGCGGCTGTTCGGAATCGGCGAGAACATGCTCCCTGAGCGCAGTTGGAGCCTGGCCGTCACGCCCGCGGGCTTTGTGGTTCCGGCTCACGGGCGGCTGAGCGTCATCGACCTGACGCGCGGCCCCCTGCCGCAGCCGGAGAATGTCGCGCTGGCGGCAGGAGATTTGTGCGTCGGTGGCGCCTGCGTCCTGCAGAACGAGGCCATGGTGCCGATCCTGCGCGCCGGCGTGCCGCATCTTGCACGGCGGCGGATGCTTCGCGGCGCCCAATGGTCGTTCGAGCCGGTGCGGGGAGCCCCATTCCTGCCGGGCTGGACCGACGATGCGGCGATGCTGCCACGGCTGGCCCTGTCGGCTCCGATGCAGACCGAGATCATGGCGTGCTGGGCCGGAGAGGCCGGCTACATCGTCGTCAAGCTTGGCGATGACGGCCTCGCCGGCACGCCGCTCTGGCGGGACTGGAGGCCCGGGTTCACGCCGCTGCTCATGCACCGCCCCTATGCCGATCCCGATGGCGGCGTCTGGCAGTTCGGCAGCGCCCCCCTGGAAAGCAAAGCCCCGTTTGAAAACAAAGCCCCGTTTGAAAGCAAAGCCCCGTTTGAAAGCAAAGTCTGGGGGGAAAGCAACCGCAGGACCCTGAGCTTCGAGCGTGTCGCCGCCCTGAGCCAGGCGAGCCACCAGAATGTCAGCAGTTCCGTGTTGGCGAGCGGTGTCCTGGCCTGCCGCCTGCTCACCTTGCGCTTCAAGGCCTGGATCGAGAACAGCCCCTATAACCGCGAGCTTCCGGGTGGACTCGACGATTTCCTCATCCCGGTGCAGGCGCTCAGCCAAACCGCCTCGGTGCTGATGACCGCCTCGGACCGCATGGCGGAGTTCGTCAGCGCCGGGCCGGAGGGCCTCAAGCCGCCTCTGCTCGCCAGCCTGCGGTTTCACGATGGCCAGACGCTGCATGACCTCGCCACCATGGTCAATCTGCAGTCCCTCACACAGGTCGCGGCATTCGTGTTCGACAGCTGGCTTTGCGTCTACGATGCCTCGGAGAACGAGTGCTGGCGTTGGCCGTTGCGTCCGGCGGCCTGAGGAGACGACGACATGGCAGACGAGATGCCCCTTGAGACGCCCCATGAGACGCTCCTGGGCGCCGAGGCTCCGAAGGAGCTGAAGCGGATCCGGCCCACCCTCTACGTGGCCCTTGGCGGCACCGGCAAGGAGGTGTTGCTGCGCCTGCGCCGGCGCATCCTGGAGACGCTCTGGAACGGACATCGCGTCGAGAAGCTCGACGACTTCAAGGTGGCGTCCTTCCTGTATTTCGACCTCTATCAGGGCCGCGCCGAGGAAGAAAAGCAGACCGCGACCAACGGTGAGGCCGAGGACCCGCTGTCGGCCCTGGTCGACCTGCCCAAGAGCGACTGCATCCAGAAGAAGATGGAGACGGGCAAGTATCTCAAGGGCCGTGAGATCGACCGCTATCCGCACGTCAAGGAGTGGCTGCCGGCCGGCGACCTGCGCAGCATCCGGGCGGAGGACGGCGCCGGCCAGGTCCGCGCCCTGTCGCGATTATTCTTCTTCGACGACGTCGCCAACATCAACGACACCATCACCAGCAAGGCACGCGGCCTGCTGCAGAATGTTTCCAACAGCGAGGCGCTCACGCGTCTGGGGCTGGAGGTCGAGCCGCAGGTGCAGATCATCGTCATCTGCTCGGTGGCCGGCGGCACCGGTTCCGGCAGCTTCATCGACATGGGCTACCTGGCCAAGTCGATGCAGAACCCGCGCCCCGAGCAGGTCTCGCTCTATGCCATCCTTGGCGGCGCCTTCGCCGACCTCAACGAGAAGCGGACGCTCGCCAACAGCTACGCGGCGATGATGGAGCTCGATCATTGCATGGGCGGCACGCCGCGCCCGCCGTACGTGGATCACTGGACCGACACGATCCGCAACGACGCCGCCTATCCCTTCGACAATGTCTACCTGGTCGACAGCCGCAACCTCGGCAACCAGGGCACCGGCGAGCGCGGCCATCTGTATCGCATGATCGCCGACGTGCTGTTCGAGGATCTGCGCGATCCGCAGTTGCGCGGCAAGAAACGCGAGGACCTGGTCAACCAGAACACCAACTACCGCCTTGAGCCGTACAGCCCGCCGATGCCGCGCGATCTCGAGGCGCTGTCCTTCGCCTATAGCCGCGCCTATTCCGGCATTGGCCAGTGTACGCTGAGCACCGATGGCCGTACCGAGTTCGACATCGAGACCGCCCATGCGGCGCGCCAGATGCTGACCGGCTTCTTCCGCATGGAAGCCGACGACAAGGCCAACACGCCGCAGACCGGCGAGCGCGACGAATTCATGCGTACGTTCCTGTTCCTGGACAAGTCCAGCTTCTTCCAGGATTTTCCCGCCTTCCTCAATCCAAAGCCGGCGGCGATCGGCGACCTGCCGCTCGTTGGCCGCATCCTGCGAAATGGATCCGCCGACACGGTCAGCGATTTGCGCGCCGAACTGCGCAATGATTTCGAGCAGGTGCGTGGCTCGCTGCCGAACCGGCAGGACTGGCGCGCGGCCATCGAACAACTGCGCGTCAAGCGCGAGCGCGACATCCTCGGCGACATCACGCAGCAGAACCCGTTCGGACCGCGCCTGCAGACGATACGCGAGCAGGCTGGGCGCATCCTCACCGACTGGAGCCGGCCGGACGGGCTGCGCACGGCGTTCTATGCACGCATGGATAACGCCGAGCTCGGCGGCATCGTCTACACGATCCGGCTCATCCAGCAGATCCAGGACGAGATCGGCGTCGAGAGCGACGGCTTCGTGACACGCATGAACCGCGCGGTGGAGCAGTATGATGGACATGCGAAATCCCTGATCGAGGGGTTCTATACCCGCGCCCTGGAAAATCTCAGCAAGGCGGCGAAGAAGAACTGGCTGGGCTCGATCGATGCCGATGCCATCGAGCGCTGCATGCAGCAGCTCGAAGCGTCGCTGTTCTACTATCTGCAGTACAAGCTGCGCGCGGCCGCCTGCCTTGAGGCTGCCAGGCTGCTCGGCAACCTGTCGCGGCTGCTCGGCCACATCGAGGCAGCGCCTGGCCGGACCGGGCCGGCCGGCATACTGGGCGAGATCGAGGGCGGCAACCATGCCGTCGCCTCGACGGTGCGGTCGATCGAGCAGGAGCTCAAGGTCCTCAAGGACAGCATACGCGGCGCCGGACCGATGTCGCAGGTGATCCGCGGCGGCACGCTCGTCGACCCGGTGCGTGGCGACTATGCCGCCTGGGGCCGCGAGGCGCTGTCCGGCCAGGGCGGTTCGCGGGTCCTGTTCGAGGATTTGAGGAAGACCGATGCCCGGGCTCGCATCATCAACCGCCTGCGCGGCGTTGCCCGCGAACGCATGCGCGAGCAGGAAAGCCGGCTGCCGACCGTGCTGCAGGCGCTGCAGGACCTCGGCGAGGCAGAGCGCAACACGCTGTTTGGAGCGGCCATGCTGCAGGCGCTGCCGTGGCTCAATGTCGATCCGCAGCGGATGGGCACGAGCTTCGACGGGAGCATGGTCAGCGTCTTCATCTCGGTCGAGAACGCAAGCGAGATGGCGCAGCGCTTCGGCGAGATGCTGCAGCGCAAGCTGCCGCCCCTCTACCAGAACAAGCGGGTGAGCTTCGTGTCGTCCCCGGTGCGCGGGCGCATGGTCATCTATTCGGAACTGACCGGCCTGGCACTCACGGCCCTCGTGCCCATGCATGACGACTGGCGGCGCGCCTACAACGAGAAGAACGGCAAGGAAGAGCGGTCGCCGCTGCACAACAACGAGGACAAGGCCCGCTTCCGCCATCCGACGGCGATGTCGCTGCAGGAGATGGAAAGCCTCGGCGCCAGGGTCCAGCTTTATCTGCGCGGCGTGCTGCTCGGCGTGCTGCGTCGGCGCGGCGACCGCGATTACGAGCTCGATACCTCGACCAACGACACCGAGGATTGGCTGTCGATCGGCAGCGAGCAGCAGATCTATCTGCGCGAGTTCAAGGCCGAGCGCCGCAACACGCTCGACCGGACGTTGCGGCGGATCGAGGAGGCGCTCACGCCCCTGCAATGCGCGGCCTATGTGGCCTTGCTCGACTACACGGCCGGACGCGTCTATCCCAAGCGGGTGGTGCGGCGGGCGGACGGCAACGAGGACAGGGTCGGCGGCGTCGCCTGCGTCGCGATCGAGCAGCTGCGCAGGACCATGATGGCCCAACTGCAGCAGGAGAAGGCGGGGCTTCGGCTGCCGCCGGAAGCGGCCGTTTCGGCCCTGTTGCGTACTATCGCGTCCTGGACCCACGAAATCCCGGGAAGCCTTGCCGACACGACGCCGCTGGAAGCCGATCCCGGGAAAGCAATGGAGAAACGCACGATCGACTGGACCCGGTTTGCCGACCATCAACTCGAAGCCCTGGTCATGCCGCAAGCGGCCTCGGTGCCTCCCGCCTTTCCCGCAACCCCGGTGCAACCGCCGCCATTGCCCCGCTTCCACCTCATCATCGACAGCGCCGACAGCGGCCCGCTCGATCAGTCGATTTTGGAGGATCTTGCTCGCCGGGGCGAGTTGAAGCCCGATACCCTGGTCTGGAACGTGACGCTGCCGAACTGGACCCCGGCCCATGCCGTGCCCGCGCTCGCGGCCCTGTTGTCGGCGCCGAAACCGCCCGCTGTCCCGGCCGGTTTGCGAGCCGTCGAGCCGACGCCGCCGCCTGTGCCCCTTCGCGGCTCGACCGCCGGATGAGGTTTTCCCCTCTGGCCTGATCATTCGGGCAGGCATCGCGCCGGACCTGCGACGGCGATACAGCGAAGGGCAGGGTTATCCATGCTACGCCGTATGGCTTGTACCGGCGCGACCAGGGGAGCAGGATGGTGAACGGTCTGCAGACCTTGCGCGTCATGAGTGGCGAGGTGATCGCCTACCGCCTGTTCGATGTCGCGTTTGCCATAGACCTTGTCCGTGCCGAGGCGATATGGAGCGCGCGTCCTGGAGCCGGGAGTGCGCGCAAGCGCCTCAGCGCCACCTCTCCCAAGGCGCTTGCCTACGACGTGCCGCCGCTCGTGCTGGCGCTGGATGCGGTTTCGATCGAGCTTCCGGGCGGTCCGGTCCGTGCGGGCGTCACGGCGCGGCTATATGATTTCGGAGTATTGACGCTGGCGCTGGGCTTTCCGGCCAACGCGCTGACATGGAACGAATTCTCCGATCTGCTGAATGCCGTCAACCAGGCCGTCGGTCCTGATACCGCCCAGGCGTTGTGGGGCGGTCTGACCCGGGAGCTGCTCGATCTCCTCGGCGCGGCGCTGGAGCGGCCGTCCGGCTCGGTGCTGGAAGAGGATTACATACTGGGTCTCGTGCGGTCGTTCGACCGGCCGGTGCTGGCGGCCGACATTCTCGGTCAGCTCGATCTGGTGCCGCTGCTGTCCGGTGACCGGCTGGCTCTTTCGGAGGGTGCCCGGCAGGACCTGCTGCGCAAGCAGTTCTCGTACTATACCGACGATCTCGTCGTGCTGACATGGGATCGCGCGTTCATCTATGAGCCGCGTGGCGACTCCGACGTGCTCGACGTGCTGGAGGTGGCGAACGCCCAGCTGCTCGAGATGCGTTATTACGACGAGCTGCTCGACGACGAACTGCCGCGAATGTATGGCCTGGTGGAGACCACGCAGCGCGCCGGCGGCTTCCTGTCGTCACGGCGCTTCGCGGGCCTGGCCCGCCGCCTGTACACGCTGGTCGCCGAAGTCACCGAACTGACCGAGAAGGTGGACAACGCGATGCAGGTCACCGAGGACGTGTATCTGGCGCGGATCTATACGGCGGCGCTGGACCTGTTCCGGGTGAGCGTCGTCAGCGCCGCGGTGGATCGCAAGCTTGCCATCATCCGCGACACCTATGCCGCGCTGTACGAAGAGGCTTCCGGTGGACGCGCGGCTTTGATGGAGCTGGCCATCGTCGTGCTGATCGTCGTCGAGATCGTGGTGGCCGTGGCCCGGCGCTGAATGGAAGACGCCTTACCCGCCTTGCTCGCCACGCAGCAGGTCGGCTGCCAGCCGGTTGTGCCGTTCCACCAGCAGCGGCAGATCGAGTGTGCGCAGCTTGCCGTCCTGGACGACGATGCGTCCGTTGATGACGCTGAGCGCCACCCGCCGCGGGCTGCAGAACAGCAGAGCGGCGACCGGGTCATGAAGCGCCCCGGCGAAATCGAGGCCGCGGATGTCGAAGGCGATCAGGTCGGCGGCCATGTCGGGTGCCAGGGCGCCGATGTCGTCGCGCCCCAGTACGCGGGCGCCCCCAAGTGTTGCGATCTCCAGGATCTCGCGGGCGCCGATCATGGCACCCGCCGGGGCATCGTTCAGGACGCGGGCGAGCAGCATCGCCTGGCGTGCTTCGGCCAGCAGGTGGCTCGCGTCGTTGGAGGCGGAGCCATCGACCCCGAGG
>CAXTCT010000120.1:0-6563 GCA_964242565.1 uncultured Acetobacteraceae bacterium
ACACACCGGGGCGGCGCGTCGCCCGTGTCGCCGCCGCCGCGAGCAGGGGTCCGGGTTGCAGCTCCTCGGGCAGGTAGCCCGCATTGAGCGCCCGCGTCCGGTCCGGCGGGACCAGGCAGAGGCTGCCGAGGGCGGCGAGGGAAGGACGGCCCGGTCCCAGCGCGACACTCTGCCAGGCAAGATCCGGCGGCCTCCCGGGCGCCACCGGCAACGGGCTTGCGGCGCGGTCGGCGACGAAGGTTCCTTGCCCGGGGCGCGCCTCCAGCACACCCTCGCGCGACAGCTGGTCGAGCGCATGCTGCACCGTCACCGGACTGACGCGCAGGTCGCGCATCAACGCCCGCACCGAGGGCAGCCGGGAGCCGGGCTTCTGGGAAGACGCCAGGACACGGAGATGTTGAGTAACGCTATGAACGCTGTTATCTGTTTTCATGAAAAATGATGATAACGATACTCACCGCGCAGGGATAACGCCATTTTGCCGGCAAGGGCGATCGCGATGAGCCTCGACCTCCTGATCGCCTTTGCCGTCTTCGCCTTCGCCAGCTCGATCACGCCCGGCCCGAACAACATGATGCTGCTGGCGTCAGGGGTTCACCACGGCTTCGTCCGCACCTTGCCCCATATCGCCGGCATCGGCCTGGGCTGCATGCTGATGACGATCGGGATCGGGATCGGCGCGGGCCGCGTGCTTGCCGCCTCGCCCTGGCTCTTTGCCGCGCTGCGCTACGCGGCGGCCGCGTATCTGCTGGTGCTCGCCTGGCGGATCGCGGGGTCTGGATTGCTGCCGTCGGGCGGCATCCGCAAGCCCCCGCTCGGCTTCTGGCGGGCCGCTTCATTCCAATGGGTCAATCCGAAAGCCTGGATCATGGTGACCGGCGCCGTGACCACCTTCGCTCCGCACGACCATTTCATGCGCAATGTCTGCGTGATCGCGGCAGCGCTCCTGCTCGTCAACCTGCCGAGCATGTCGATCTGGGTCGCCTTGCACCGGCATGCGCCACCTGCTCGGCAGTCCCGCCCGTATCCGCGTGTTCAACATCGGCATGGCGCTGCTGCTGGTGGGCTCGCTCTACCCGATCCTGCAATAGGTGGTCTCAGAGCTCCGCCTCGCCGCGCAGCACCGGCACGCAAAGGCCCCCGACCCGGGCGCGGATGCCATCCTCCGCGCGATGGGCGCTGGCGCGCAGCAGGCTTGGCCGGCCCATCTCGACGCCCTGGACGATCTCGAACCCGGCCGCGAGCTCGGGCGTCAGCGAGAGCAGCAGGGCCGCCAGCGTGGTCGCCGCACTGCCGGTCGCCGGGTCTTCCTGCAGGCCCAGCAGAGGCGCGAACATCCGGGCCCTGACCTGTCCGGAGCCTCGGGCGTCGCGCACGTAGAGATAGAGGTCGAGCCGTCCGTCCAGCGCCGGAACCGCCCGCGACGCCTCGCGGAACCCGCCGGGGTCGGGGCGCGCGCGCGACAGCGCCTCTGGCCGGACCTCGACCAGCACGAAGGGATTGCCGACCGACGCCCGGATCGGCGGATGCGCCGCCACCACGATATCGTCGCGCCGCAATCCCACGCATCCGGCGACCAGCTCCGCGGGCAGGGTGATGCCGAGCGACAGCGGCTGCGGCGCCGAGATGGTGGCGCCGGCCACGGCACCGTTTTCGTCCCGCTCGATCCCGACCTCGACCAGACCGGCTGCCTCCTCGAAGAGCATCACGCCGCCCTGGCCGCGACCCTGCCGGGCCAGCACGTAGCCGGTTCCGACATTGGGATGGCCCGCGAACGGCAACTCGTGAGCCGGCGTGAAGATGCGCAGCCTTGCGGTGTGGGCCGGATCGTCCGGCGGCAGCACGAAGCTGGTTTCACTGAGATTGAATTCGCAGGCGAGAGACTGCATGTCGCGATCGGACATCCCGCGTGCATCGGTGAACACGGCCAGCGGGTTGCCGCCGAATCGCCGCGCCGTGAAGACGTCCACCGTGACGAAGGCATAAGCAGGCATCGGCGAGGCTCCAGGCTGTCAGGCGACCGGCCGCTGTCCGCCCTGGCTGTCCCGCATCATGGCGGGGAAAGGCCCGCGCCCCAGGGATCGGGAAGTGTGATCCGCCATCATCTCCATGACAACAACCAGTTTGACGCCGGTATTTCGACACGACAATAATCCGACGAGCGGGGTAAGCGCATGAGCAACGGTTCGAACATCGACTGGGACAGCGCCTTCGCCGGCCGGGCCGACGGGATGCGTGCCTCCGAGATACGCGAGCTGCTGAAACTGCTCGACCAGCCCGACATCATCTCGTTCGCGGGCGGCATTCCCGACCCGGCGCTGTTCCCGTCCGACGCGATCCGCGAGGCCTATTGCGAGATCCTCGGCCATAACAGCCTGGGCGCCCAGTCGCTGCAATATTCGGTCAGCGAAGGCTATCTGCCGCTGCGCCTCTGGCTGGTGCGGCACATGGCCAGCCTCGGCGTCGCGTGCGAGGCCGACAACATCGTCATCACGTCGGGCTCGCAGCAGGGACTGGATTTCCTGGGCAAGCTTTTCCTCTCGGCCGGCGACACCGCGCTGGCCACCGCGCCCACCTATCTGGGCGCGTTGCAGGCCTTCAATCCGTACGAGCCGGTCTATGATGTCATCAAGCCGGGTCAGGCCGCCGCTTGCGCCCCCGATTATCGCAGCCGCGCGGAAGCGGCCGGCGGACGGGTGGCGCTGACCTATGTCGTGCCCGACTTCGCCAACCCCACCGGGGAGACGCTCGGCGAAGCGGAGCGTCACGATCTGCTGGATCTGGTCACGCAACTCGGCATTCCGCTGATCGAGGATGCGGCCTATGCGGCGCTCCGCTTCGACGGAGCTCCGGTCGCCTCTTGCCTGGCGCTCGATTTGCGGCGATGCGGCGGCATCGAGCGGAGCCGGGTGATCTATTGCGGAACCTTCTCCAAGACCATCGCGCCGGGATTGCGTATCGGCTGGATCTGCGCGGCCAGCGACGTCGTCCACAAGGTCGTGCTGGTCAAGCAGGCCGGCGACCTGCATACCGCGACGCTCAACCAGATGGTCATGCAGCGCGTCGTGCAGGAAAATTACGACGCCCAGATCGACAGGATCGCCCGGGTCTATGCCGGGCGACGCGATGCCATGCTCGAGGCCCTCGGCCGGTTCATGCCGCCGGGCGTATCATGGACGGTCCCGCAGGGGGGGATGTTCATCTGGGTCACGCTGCCTGCGGGCTATGACGGTGCGACCATGCTGGCCGCGGCCCTCGACCAGGAACGCATCGCCTTCGTGCCGGGCGCCGCCTTCCATGTCGACGGCAGCGGCCGCAACACGATCCGCCTGGCCTATTCGCTGCAGCCGGAGGCGCGCATCACCGAGGGCATGAAACGGCTCGGCCCCCTGACCGAGCGCATGCAGGTCGGGTTGCGCATGCAAGCCGCGGTCTGATTCGTCGCCGAACCGCCGCGGCCGGCGGCGTCACTCGGCGAGAGCCGCTTCGCCGTCGACGATGGCCGCGACCGCATGCACCACGGAGGCGACACGCACCGCCGCCTGGATCTGCTCGGTGGTCATGCCGCCCGCGCGCACCACTTTCTCGTGGCTCTCGATGCACATGCCGCAGCCGTTGATGGCGGAAACCGCGAGCGACCAGAGCTCGAAATCCAGCTTCTCGACGCCGGGCTTGCCGATGATGTTCATGCGCAGTCGCGCGGGCATGTTGGCATAGTCGCCACCGGCCAGATGCACGAAGCGGTAATAGACATTGTTCATCGCCATGATCGAAGCCGCCGCCTTGGCCGCGACAAGCGCCTCGGGCGTGAGCTTCGGGCCGAACTCGGCCAGGATCGCGCGGGTGACGGCCGTATTGCGCGCGGCCAGCGCCGAGACGACGAAGGTGCCGGCGAGTTGCTGTGGCGTGAGCAAGGTCTCGTTGGCCAGCGATCCGAGATTGAGCCTCAGATCCTTCGCGTAGTCGGGGATCCAGCTCTTGATCGTCTCGATGGACATGAAACATGCCTTTGCAAAAAAAGCCCGGAGCCTCAGGCCCCGGAACCGGAAATCATGGATGAAGTTCAAGCGCGGCCCCTCGATGAGGCCGTGACCTGACCGCTCAGGCTGCCGGACGCAGATGTTCCTCGCCGGCCGTCCAGTTGCACGGGCAGAGCTCGTCGCTCTGCAGCGCGTCGAGCACGCGGAGAACTTCCTGGGGATTGCGGCCGACGGAGAGGTCGTTGACGCTGGCAAAGCGGATGATGCCCTGCGGATCGACCAGGAAGGTCGCGCGCATCGCCACACCCTCGTTCTTGTCGAGAATGCCGAGCGCGCTGCTGAGTTCACGCTTGACGTCGGCGATCATCGGGATCTCCAGGTTGCGGAGATCGTCGTGATTGAGGCGCCAGTTCAGATGCACGAACTCGCTGTCGATCGAGGCCCCGTAGACCACCGTGTCACGGTCGTTGAAGTCGCTGTTCAGCTTGCCGAACGCGACGATCTCGGTCGGGCAGACAAAGGTGAAATCCTTCGGCCAGAAGAACACCAGCTTCCACTTGCCGGCGTCGCTCTTCTCGCTGATGTCGAAGAAGGCGCTCTTCAGGTCAAGACCTGCAGGGCCACCCTTCACGGCCTTGAGATCGAAGCTTGGAAAGCTATCGCCAATCGTCAGCATGTTCGAAAATCCTTATCGGTGAAGGGGGTTAGCAGACGCAAATTTCCACGCCGGACATATATGGCGTTGCAGCATTTTATAGCCAATGAAAATTTCGGGATGCCGCGCTCCCGCGGCCGGGGTTACTTCATGACCGGCAGGGTGATCACGCTGCTGTCCTGTATGCGGATCTCTGCGGTTCGATAATCGCCCGGCCTGGCCAGGAAGATATTGTCGACATAGCTTTGCGGGTTGCGGTCATAGAGGGGGAACCAGCTCGACTGGATCTGCACCATGATCCGGTGGCCGGGAAGGAATACATGGTTCGTCGTGGGCATCACCATCCGCCAGGGCAGGGTCTGGTTGGCGGCGATCGGCTTGGGATTGGCAAAGCTCTCCCGGTAGCGGCCGCGCAGGATGTCGGCGCTGACCATGAGCTCGTAGCCGCCCAGTCCGGGCTCGCGGCCGTTTATGTCGGGATAGAGATCGATCAGCTTGACCACCAGGTCGCCGTCGGTGCCGCTGGTCGAGAGATCGATATGGGCGACCGGCTGGCCGCTGACGCGCAGCGGGGCGGTGAGGGGGGCGGAACTATATTCGAGCATGTCCGGCCGGCCCGATACCGCGCGCTGGTCGCTGGCCAGCCAGGTCTGCCAGCGTGCCTCGCCCGACGGACCGGCGAGATGCACCGGCCGCGGCAGGAACGGCACCGGGTTGGCCGGATCCGAGATATAGCGGCGATAGCCCGGCGCGGTCGGGTCGAAGCCGAGCTGCCCCTCCTGGCCAAGATGCAGCGCCACGGCCTGCACCGTGCCCGGCCAGGCCGCACGCCGTTCCCAGCGATTGATGCCGGTCACGAAATCGATCACCGGGGCGGTCGCCGGGACGCTGCCGCCTTTCAGGGCGCGTTCCAGGAACGGCTTGAGGATCTTGCCGCGGAAGGCGGCGGCGGTGTCGGAGTCGAAGCGGATCGGCCCGATGGCGCTGCCGTCGAGCCTTTCCTGATGGTGGAACCACGGCCCGATCACCAGATGCAGCAGCCCCGCCTTGTCCGTGGCCCCCGCCTTGTCGGGCGCGGTCAGCGCCTTGTAGACCGCGATGTTGCCGTAGATGTCCTCCTGGTCCCAAAGGCTGTGCACCAGCATCGTCGGCACGCTCAGTCCCTGCCGCGCCAGCAGCTTGTCCACCGCCTGGTCCTGCCAGAAGCTGTCATAGGCCGGATGGGCGAGCAGCTTGGTGAAGAAGCCGAGCTGGTCAAGCCCGCGGCTTTGCCCCAACGCCCCGGCGGACCCCGCCTGCATCAGCTCGGTATAGTCGTCATAGGCGCTCGACCACCATTCCAGGTCGCTGCCGCGGGTTGCCTCCTGCTCGTAGATGTAATCCAGCGTGCCGGTGCGGAAGGCTCCCTGGTGGAACCAGTCATCACCCATCCAGCCATCGACCATGGCGTTGATCGGCACGGCCGCCTTCAGGGCCGAGTGCGGATGGAACAGCGCCATCAGCGCGGTGAAGCCGTCGTAGGAAATGCCGAGGATGCCGACGCGGCCGTTGCTTTCGGGCGTGTGCTTGACCAGCCAGTCGATGCTGTCCCAGGCGTCGGTGCTTTCATCGACCTGTGTCGTGTTCAAGGGGCCGACGAGCGGGCGGTTCATCACGAAGTCGCCCTCCGAGCCATGCTTGCCGCGTATGTCCTGGATGACCCGGATATAGCCGTCCTGCGTCACCAGTTCGTCGGCGACGTCGCCGTCACCGAGCACGCCGGCCGAGGTCGCGGCCGGATGTTCGGCAAAGCGTTCCACGGCGCCGTAGGGGGTCCGGGTCAGCAGGATGGGGGCGTTCCTGGCGTTGCGCGGGATCAGGATCACCGTCCTCAGCTTCACCCCGTCGCGCATCGGGATCATCACGCTGCGCTCGACAAAATCGAAGCT
>CAXTCT010000121.1:0-6549 GCA_964242565.1 uncultured Acetobacteraceae bacterium
CAGAAGATCGGGCAGAGCGGCCTGGCAGGCGCTCAGCATGTCGGCCGCGGTTTCCACAGGGACATGGCGGACACCTGCCAGAGGAGCCAGGGCCACCGGTCCGCTGACCAGGGTGACGTCGGCGCCGCGTTCGGCGAGTGCGGCGGCGATGGCATAGCCCTGCTTGCCGCTGGAGCGATTGGCGAGGTAGCGCACCGGGTCGATCGGCTCAAGCGTGGGACCCGCGGTGACCAGCGCATGGCGGCCGGCCAGTGCCAGTGCCAGTGATAGTGATAGTGACGGCGCCGGACCCGCGGTCCGCGCCTCCCGCAGCAGGTCGGCGATGGCGCTCAGGATGGCGGGCGGTTCGGCCAGGCGCCCGGACCCGAACTCGTTGCAGGCCATCATGCCCTGCTCAGGCCCGACGCAATGGATGCCGCGCGAGGACAGGAGGGCGAGATTGGACCGGGTCGCCGGATGCTCCCACATGCGCACATTCATCGCCGGCGCGACCAGCACGGGGGTATCGGTCGCGAGCAGGAGCGTGGTGGCGAGGTCGTCGGCGAGGCCCGCGGCCATTCGCGCCAGGATGTCGGCCGAGGCCGGGCAGACCACGACCAGGTCGGCGGAGCGGGAAAGCGCGATATGGCCCATCTCGCTTTCTTCGGTGAGGGAGAACAGATCCGAATGCACGGCCTCGCCGGTCAGCGCCTGGATGCTGAGCGGGGTGACGAACTGCGCGCCGGCACGGGTCAGCACGCAGGACACCTGGCACGACCGCGCCGTCAGCAGGCGGATCAGCTCAAGCGCCTTGTAGGCCGCAATCCCGCCGCTGACGACGAGCAGCACGCGCTTTCCACGGAGACTGGTGCCGGAAGGGCTGGTACCGGCAGGGGGGGCCGCGACCGGCGTCACAGGCGCCAGCCGGAATGGATCGCGGCGATCCCGCCGGACAGGTTGCGCACGCTGACCCGGCCGAGCCCGGCCGCGCGCATCATTTCCGCAAGCGCCTCCTGGTCGGGGAACATGCGTATGCTCTCGGCGAGGTAGCGATAGCTGTCGGCGTCGCCCGCGACCGTCGAGCCCAGGCGCGGCAGCACGCGGAACGACCAGGCGTCATAGAGCGGGACCAGGGCCGCGACCTGAACGCGGGAGAATTCGAGACACAGGAAACGGCCGCCCGGGCGCAGCACGCGTCGCGCCTCGGCAAGCACCGCGTCCTTGTCGGTGCAGTTGCGCAGGCCGAAGGCGATCGACACGCGCTCGACGCTGCAATCGGGCAGCGGCAACCGTTCGGCGTCGGCGACCAGGAAGCCGAGCTTCGAGACCAGCCCATTGGACAGGGCCCGGTCGCGGCCGACCGACAACATGCTGGCGTTGATGTCCGAAAGCAGCGCCGGGCCACCTCCCGCGCGCACCCAGCCGAAGCTGATGTCTCCGGTCCCCCCCGCGAGATCGAGCAGGGACAGCCCCGGACGCGGGCCGAGCATCGTCACGAAGATGCGCTTCCAGACGCGGTGGACGCCCAGGGACATCAGGTCGTTCATCAGGTCGTATTTCGGCGCGACGCTGTCGAAGACCGCGCGCACCATCGGCTTTTTCGACGCGATCGGCACGCGGCGATAGCCGAAATCCGCGCGATCGGCGTCAGGACTGGATTGGGAAGCAGGATTGTCGCTCATGGCGCCCAGGTATAGCCTGCAAACGAGCCATGCCGGAACTGCCTGAAGTCGAGACCGTGATGCGCGCGATGCGTGCGCATCTGCAGGGTCACACGATCGTCCGGGCCGAGATGCGGCGTGCGGATCTGCGCTGGGCGATGCCGCCCGGCCTGGCCGCTCGCCTGCGCGGAGCACGGGTCGAGAGCTTTCGCCGGCGCGGCAAATATATCCTGATGCGGCTGGATGGCGGCGATACCATGATGCTGCATCTGGGCATGTCGGGCCGGGTCAACCTGACCCGCGTCGATCCGCAGGCGCCGGTGGTGGTGACGCCGCATGAGCATCTGGTGTTCGAAAGCGAGCAAGGCTGCCGCTTCGGGCTGGTCGATCCGCGCCGGTTCGGCTCGGTCGATCTGCTGGCCACGCCCGACGAGGGCTCCCATCGCCGGCTCACCGACATGGGACCGGAGCCGCTGGAGCCCGGGTTCGACGCGGCCGGGCTGGCCCATCGGCTGCGCGGACGCAGCACCAGCCTGAAGGCGGCCTTGCTGGACCAGCGCATCGTCGCCGGCCTGGGCAACATCTATGTGTGCGAGGGATTGTTCCGGGCCGGGCTTTCGCCGTTACGCCAGGCCAGTACGGTGGGGCCGGCACGGTCGGGCCGCCTGGTGGCGTCGATCAAGGCGGTGCTGGGCGAGGCCATCGCCGCCGGCGGATCGAGCCTGCGCGACTATGTGCAACCGGGCGGCGAACTCGGCTATTTCCAGCATGCCTGGAAGGTCTATGGCCATGCCGGCGAGCCCTGCCAGCAATGCCCGGGTCCGCCCGGCTGTGGCGGCATCCGGCGCATCGTGCAGTCGGGACGCAGCAGCTTTTTCTGTCCACGTCACCAGAAGTGAGCAAGCGTCCGGGTCTGGCGGGACCGGACCAGGCGGCTCTTGACTTCCGGCGGGGGCCTGGCCTAGACGCTGCCTTCCAGAAGATGTCCCTCGCGCTTTGCTGCGGGGGTCATCGCTCCGTATCGTGCGAGATTGAACAAAGACCCATGGCGAATACCGCATCGGCGCGCAAGCGTATCCGGCAAACCGAAGTCCGCACTGCCCGCAATGCGGCACGCAAGTCGCGCATGCGGACCTTCGTCAAGAAGGTCGAGATCGCGATTTCCAGTGGCGACAAGGAGCAGGCCGCGGCTGCCCTGCGCGCGGCACAGCCGGAGATGCAGCGTGCTGCCGGCAAAGGTGTTGCTCACCACAACACGATCTCGCGCAAGATCTCCCGCCTGTCGGCACGGATCAAGGCGATCGCGACAGCTTGATCCCGGGCCCGGCCGCTCCGGTCGAGCAAAAGAGATAGCGTGGGCAGGGCTCGGGCGGAAACGTCCGGGCCCTTTCTGCGTAGGTGGCTTGGGACCTGCCCCAGATATGGAGTTCCCATCTGGGCTGTTCTTGTTCTGTGTTTGTTTCGGCGCATGAATCGTCGTTTTCTTTATGCGGATCCGCGCGCTGACGCTCCGGTCTTTACTTGACAATGCCTCATTTTTGTTGCGGCGGCCTGTTGGAGAGATTCCCGTTGCGACCCCCTATCCGGTGTTTTACTGTTCGTCACGGTCAGAGCGACGGCCGCAAGCTAACAGACGATTATCCCGATCCCGTGTGCGTTCGAAATTCGCTGCTGCGGAGAGCGTCGAGCCATGTCCGGCGCGGTGTGATCGTCTAGCCGATCGGGAACTATCGGCCGCGCGCGTGGTCAGGAGCTAGGTGGGTGAGCGTGGAATCAAGCCGTCAGGTCATGGAGACTGATTTCGCCAGGGCCAAGGATCTGCCTGCCGTTGACCGGCATTCCGCTGACCGAGCCATCGCCGAACCGGTTGAACGATCCCATATTCCTCATCGCCTTGAGGATAGCTGGCTGCGTATCTGCTCGCGCCTGCGAACCGAAGTGGGTGACGTCGAATATCGCACCTGGCTGCGCCAGATCCGACTGGGCGAGGCGGACGGCGACGAGATCACCTTGCTGCTGCCCACGCGCTTCCTGCGGGACTGGGTGCGCAGCCAGTATGGCGACCGCCTCAGCGCGCTCTGGCACGCGGAGGTTGCGGAAATCCGCCGCGTGGAGCTGCAGCTCGGTGTCGAGGCGGCCCCGAATGCGCCGTCGCCAGACAATCATCTCGTCGATGCCGCTGCAGCAGGTTCTACGCCTGCCACCGTGCCTGTAAGCGTGCCTGCGAGCCGGCCGCAAAGCCGGGTTCTCCCGGGTGCCGCGGCGGTGCCCGCGGACCCGCAGGTCTCAGTGGCGAAGGCCGAACTGGCCGCGCCGCTCGATCCGCGCTTCAGTTTCGAAAGCTTCGTCGTCGGCAAGCCCAACGAGTTTGCCCATGCCTGCGCCCGGCGCGTGGCCGAACGCCCCGCCAGCCCCGGCTTCAATCCGTTGTTTCTTTATGGCGGCGTCGGTCTCGGCAAGACCCATCTGATGCACGCGATCGGCCTGGAGCTGACACGGGGCGGCCGGGTGTCGGTGGCGTACATGTCGGCCGAAAAATTCATGTATCGCTTCATCGCCGCAATCCGATCGCAATCGACGATGGAGTTCAAGGAACAGCTTCGATCGGTCGACGTGCTGATGATCGACGACCTGCAATTCCTCATCGGCAAGGATAATACGCAGGAAGAATTCTTCCACACCTTCAATGCCCTGGTCGATGCCGGCAAGCAGATCGTGGTGTCCGCCGACAAATCCCCCTCGGATCTGTCGGGGCTCGAGGATCGCCTGCGCACGCGCCTCGGTTGCGGCATGGTCGCGGACCTGCATGCCACTACCTTCGAGCTGCGCATTTCGATCCTGGAAGCCAAGGCGGCGGCCTCCGGTGTGGCGGTGCCGCCAAAGGTGCTGGAATTTCTCGCCCACAAGATCACCTCGAACGTGCGTGAGCTCGAGGGGGCGCTGAACCGCATGATCGCGCATGCCAATCTGTTTGGCCGCTCCGTGACGCTGGAGGCGACCCAGGAGGTGCTGCACGACATCCTCAAGGCGCATGACCGCCGCGTCACCATCGAGGAGATCCAGCGCAAGGTTGCCGAGCATTGGAATATCCGTCTGACCGACATGTCCTCGGCGCGCCGTGCGCGGGCGGTGGCGCGTCCACGCCAGGTCGCGATGTTCCTCGCCAAGCAGCTCACCAGCCGCTCCCTGCCCGAGATCGGGCGCAAATTCGGCAACCGTGACCATACCACCGTCATGCACGCGGTCAGCCGCATCACGGAGCTGATGGAGCGCGACACCGCTTTCGCCGAGGATGTCGAGTTGTTGCGCCGCATGCTTGAAAGCTGAGGAAGCATTCCGCGCGGGACCGGAGAGAGGCCATTTGCGGTCCGCTTCGGTGCTGCTAGACTTGATGGTCCCGGATCCGGACGTCCGGCTCAGAGGACCCGTCAGAGATGAAGCTTAAGGCCGATCGCGCGACGCTGCTCAAGGCGCTCGCCCATATCCAGAGCGTCGCCGAGAAGCGCAACACCATCCCGATCCTCGCCAACGTGCTGATTGCGGCCAAGGCCGGCCAGCTCAGCCTGACGGCTACCGACATGGAAATCGCCGTCGTCGAACAGGTTGCGGCCGGGGTTTCCCGCGACGGCGCCACCACCGTGCCCGCCGCCGTACTCTACGAGATCGTACGCAAGCTTCCCGATGGCGCCGAGGTCGAGTTCGACCATGTGGGCGGCGATGGACCTCTGCTGCTGCGGGCGGGCCGCTACGCCACCAGCCTGAACGTGCTGGCTATCGAGGATTTCCCGTCCATGACGGCAGGCAGCCTGCCGCACCATTTCCGGGTTCCGTCGGGGGTCCTGCGCGGGCTGATCGACCGCACCCGGTTTGCGATTTCCACCGAGGAGACGCGCTATTATCTCAACGGCATCTATCTGCATGTCGCCGAGACGGATAGCGGGCCGATGCTGCGCGCGGTCGCCACCGACGGCCATCGCCTCGCCCGCGTGCAGACCGAGGTGCCGGACGGCGCCACCGGCATGCCGGGCGTGATCGTGCCGCGCAAGACCATCCAGGAGCTGCGCAAGCTGCTTGACGAAGCCGCCGACGATGTCGAGTTGTCGCTATCGGATACGCGTGTCCAGTTCACGGTCGGCAGCGTCATGCTGACCAGCAAGCTGATCGACGGCACTTTTCCCGAATATGAACGGGTCATCCCGCGTGACAACGACAAGATCATGCGTGTCGGCAAGAAGGATTTCAGCGACGCGGTGGCGCGCGTGGCCGCGATCAGCCAGGAGCGCTCGCGTCCGGTGAAGCTGTCGATCGAGCGCAACCTGCTGACCCTTTCGGCGGCCAGTCCGGACCAGGGAACGGCCAAGGAGGAGCTTGACGACGGCCGTGTCAGCTACGAATCGACGCCGCTGGAGATCGGGTTCCAGGCGCGCTACCTGAACGATATCACCGACCAGATCGAGAAGGATGTCGAATTCGCCTTCTCCGACAGCGCCGCGCCGACGGTGGTGCGCGACGTCGACAGCCCGTCCGCCTTGTATGTTCTGATGCCGATGCGGGTCTGACCGGCCAGGGCGGGCGAACGCATCCTGCGGCATGCTGACGCTCGAACGGCTGTCGCTCACCGACTTCCGCAATTACGCCCGGCTCGTCTGGCGCCCCTCCGCGCGGATCAGCGTGCTGAACGGGCCGAACGGCAGCGGCAAGACCAACCTGCTCGAGGCCCTTTCGCTTCTGGTTCCGGGCCGTGGATTGCGTGGCGCCCGGCTGGCGGATCTGCCCCGTCTGGGCATGCCGCACTGGGCCGTGGCGGCAAGGCTGTCCCATGCCGGCGAAGTTTTCGAAATCGGCACCGGAACATTGCCCCGAACGGCGGCCAATCCGACCGGCGGGCGGCGCGTGTTCCGCCTCGACG
>CAXTCT010000122.1:0-6491 GCA_964242565.1 uncultured Acetobacteraceae bacterium
CCCGTCGCGGCGGCGTGCTGCTGCCGCTGCTGGTGCTGCCGCTGGCCACCCCGGCGCTGATCTTCGGGGCCGCCGCCGTCGATGCCGCGCAGTTCGGCCAACCGTTCGGCCCGGACCTGCTGCTGCTCGCGGCCTTTCTCGCGGGCGGCCTGCCGCTCTGCCCGGTTGCCGCCGGGGCCGGCCTGCGCGCCGCCGTGGAATGATCGACGTCTTCCACACCCTCGTCGTTGCCCGCTATGCTGGAGGCAAGTATCCGGGCGCAAGTATCCGGGGCTCATCATCTGGGCCGCCCATCCTCGCCGGGACCATGGCAAACGGAGTTCGTTGATGCTGATTGAGAAGATCCTGGACCAGAAAGGTCGCGACTGCGCGACCGTCCGCCCCACGGCGACGGTCGCGGCGGCCGTAGCCCTGCTCGCGGAACGACATGTCGGCGCCGTCGTGATCGAGGACCTCAAGGGCGGCATCGTCGGCATCTTCTCCGAGCGCGACCTGGTCAAGCTGCTGGCCAGCCGCGGCGCCGAAGCCCTCGCAGTGCCGGTCAAGGAGGTGATGACCTCGCCCGTCATCACCTGCAAGGCCGAGGACCGGCTCGATGTCGTCATGGCGATCATGTCCGAACGCAGGATCCGCCACATGCCGGTGGTCGCCAACAAGAGCCTCGCCGGCATGATCAGCATTCGCGACCTGATCCGCCACCGCCTCACTGAAAAGGAAACCGAAGCGGCCGTGCTGCTCGACATCTCGCGCTTCCACGGCTGAAGCCGGCGTCCGTCAGGCGGCGCCTTCGATCGGAGCGGCGGGATCGATCAGGCGCATCAGCATCTCCAGCCGGTCGGCCTCCGCGGGAGGCTTGTCGGTGCGCAACCGGGCCACGCGCGGAAACCGCAGCGCCACGCCGGATTTATGCCGGTTCGAGCGTTGCGCCGCATCGAACGCGATCTCCAGCACGATGCCCTTGTCGCGCCCGTGCGCCACCTCGCGCACCGGGCCGAACCGGGCGGTGGTGTGGTTGCGTATCCAGCGGTCGAGCATGCCGAGCTCGACGTCGGTGAAGCCGGAATAGGCTTTCCCGACCGGGACCAGCTCCTCGGCCCCGTCCGCGGTCTCCCGCCACAGCCCGAAGGTGTAGTCCGAGTAGAAGGACGAGCGCTTGCCATGGCCGCGCTGGGCATACATCAGCACGGCGTCGATGCTGAGCGGGTCGCGCTTCCATTTCCACCACATCCCGCGCGGCCGGCCCGCCAGATAGGGACTGTCCCGGCGCTTGAGCATCAGCCCCTCGATCGAGGCCGCGCGGGCGCCGTCGCGGAGCACCGACAGGGCCGCGAGATCGGGGGCCTCGATGATCTCGGACAGGTCCATGCGCGCCGGCCGGACGCGGGCATACCAATCCTCCAGCCGGCGTCGGCGCTCGTCGAACGGCAGCGGCCGGTGGTCGGCCCCCGCCTCGAACAGGATATCATAGAGCCGGATGCCGACCGGATATTGCTGCATGGTCCGCGCACCCGGCGCCTTGCGGTTGAGCCTTTGCTGCAGGTCGGCGAAGGGGGCGACCACGCCGTCGCGCAACACCAGCAGCTCGCCGTCCAGCACCGCCTCGAAATCCATGGCCTCGACGATCTCGGGAAAGGTGCCGGAGATGTCGTCGGCGCCGCGCGAATAGAGCCGCCTGCCACCGGGCGTCGCCACCAATTGGACGCGTATGCCGTCCCATTTCCATTCGGCGGCGAAACGGGCATAATCGAGGGCGGCGAGATCGGCGGCCTCCAGCGGGTGCGCCAGCATCGGCGGCCGGAATACCGGCGCGTCCAGCGGATCGGGCCGCGGGCCACTTCCCTCGATCCAGGCGAACAAAGCGGCATAGGGCGGGGCGAGGCCGTGCCAGACCTCCTCGATGTCGTCCGCGGCGATCGTGCCGCCGCTGAGCTCGGCCAGCGCGATCTTGGCCAGGCGCACGGAAGCGCCCACGCGCAACGCCCCGGTGATGAGCTTGAGGATGGCCAGCCGAACCGAACTCGGCGATGCGTCGAGCCATCCCGCCACCAGGACCGGCAGCTCGGCCTTGGGCGTGGCCGCGAGCGCATCCACCACCTCCATCAGCAAGGGGGGCGGCGCGGGTGCCGCGGCCTGCGGCCACATCAGCGCCACGGTCTCGGCGAGATCACCGACATAATCATAGGACCAGGCGAACAGCAGCGGGTCGGTGCGGCTTTCGCCGAGCTGGCGGATCAGGGCCGGCTTGGCGGCGTCAAACGACAGCTCGCCGGTCAGGGCGGCGAGGCCGACGCCGCGGTCCGGGTCCGGCTCGGTCTCGAAGAAGCGCCGGAGCAGGGCGATCTTGGCCAGCCGGCCGGGCGTCAGGGTCAGGCGCTCGAGCAGTTCGGCGAAAGCGATCATGCCGCCTGTCCGGAGGCGGGATGGTCCGGAGCGCCGTCATCCTCGTCGCCATAGCCGATCAGGCGCAAGGCCCGTCCGCGCCGGCCCTGCCTGCCGGCCTCGTGGATCAGCGCCTCCTCGCGTCCGTGCGTGACCCAGACCTCCGGCGCATCGACCTCCCGCAGCGTGGCCCCGAGTTCGTCCCAGTCGGCATGGTCAGAGATGACCAGGGGCAGCTCGATGCCGCGGGCCTTGGCGCGCTGCCGCACACGCATCCAGCCCGAGGCGAGGCACACGACCGGGTCGGCCAGCCGCCGTGCCCAGCGGTCGGCGATGGCCGAAGGCGGCGCCAGCACGATGGCGCCGGCAAGCTCGGCCTTGGCCGCCATGGTTGCCGGACGCAACTCGCCGAGCGGGATGCCCATGCGCCCATAGGCCTCGCAGAGCGGGATCAGGGCGCCATGCAGATAGATCGGCCGGTCCCAGCCGCCCAGGCGCAGCAGCGCGATCAGACGCTGGCACTTGCCGAGGGCATAGCATCCGATCACGTGGGTGCGCTGGGGGAACAAGGCGACGCTCTCGAGCAGGCGCGCCACCTCGCCATCCGCCGGCGGATGGCGGAACACCGGCAGCCCGAAGGTGGCCTCGGTGACGAAGACATCGCACGGGATCGGCTCGAACGGCAGGCAGGTCGGATCGTACACGCGCTTGTAATCGCCGGATACCACGGCGCGGCTGCCCTGCCACTCCATGGCCACCTGGGCGCTGCCCAGAACATGGCCCGCCGGCCGCAGCCAGACCCGGACCCCGTCCAGCGTGATCGGCTCGCCGTATGGCAGGATCTGCCGCGCGATGCCCGACCGCCCTTGCCCCATGCGCACGTCCATCAGCGCCATGGTCTCCGGGCTGGCCAGCACGGCTCCATGCCCTGGCCTGGCATGATCGGCATGGGCATGGGTGATGATGGCGCGGCGGGTCGGAGCAGGCGGGTCGATATGGAAGCCGCCCGGCTCGCAATAGAGGCCGTCGGGCAGCACCTTCAGCCACGTCTCGGGATGGGGGGACATGCCAGGCCTTGGACCAAGGTTGGAAGGAAGCCTCGACGCGGCGCGGATGGTCGAGGTTGCGCGGCCATGCTCGATGAACGAACCAGTCAGGATTACCCGGGAAGCGGCCGATGCATCTGGCATGGCCCTCGGAGACCTTGCGTGGCCGCATCGCTTCCAATGATGCTGATCATGCTGGAGTCGACGATGCCGGGTGGCTCTTTCACCGCCGGCTCGGGTCCGATCCGGACTGGCGAACCCTGCTCCATGCGCGCGCATCGTCGTGATGGTCTGGAATGCTGACCCAGGATGACTAAGGCGACCGCAGCGCCCCGATGTTGGTGGCTCTAATGCCGCCCGTAGCCACCGCCCCCATAGGGACCGCGTGCCGGTCCGTACCCGCCACGGTCGTCATGGTGATGATGATGCCACCAGGGGACACAGGCGGAGGTCGAGAGGACGGCAACAAGAGCCAACAGCGTGAGGACCGGTTTCATTCCACGTATATATCGAGATGGCTTGTGCCCGGTCAACATCGCGCCGGTTGGCCATGCCGGGGTCGTCAGGCCTATTCGGCGGCGAGACCCAGCGCCTGCCGCTCGAACAGCCGCCGATACAGGCCGTCCGAGTGCGTCAGCAGGGCGGCATGGGGGCCATCCTCGACCAGCCTGCCGTGCGCGAACACCAGGATGCGGTCGAGCGCCACCACGGTCGACAGGCGGTGGGCGATGACGATCACGGTGCGGCCCAGCATCAGCCGCTGCATCGCCTCCTGCACCAGCGCCTCGGACTCCGAATCCAGGCTCGAGGTCGCCTCGTCCAGGATCAGCACGCGGCTATCGGCGAGAAAGGCGCGCGCGATGGCCACGCGCTGGCGCTCGCCGCCGGAAAGCTTGACCCCGCGCTCTCCGACCAGGGTCGAATAGCCTTGCGGCAGCCGGCCGATGAAGCCGTCCGCATTGGCCAGCATCGCCGCGTGGCGGATCTCGGCCTCGCTCGCACCCGGACGGGCATAGGCGATGTTCTCGGCCAGCGAGCGATGGAACAGCAGGGGCTCCTGGGGCACGATCGCGATCTGCGAGCGGAGGCTTTCCTGCCGCACGCCGGCGATATCCTGGCCGTCGATCAGGATGCGTCCCCGCTGGAGGTCATACAGACGCTGCAGCAGCTTCGTCAGCGTGGTCTTGCCCGAGCCGGACGGCCCGACCAGCGCGAGCCGGCTGCCGGCCGGGATGTCGATCGAGAGATCCTCGAACAGCGGCGTGGCGTGGGCGCCGTAGCGGAAGGTCACGTTCTGGAAGCGCACGGCGCCCCGGGTGATCTCGATGGCCGTCGCACCCGGGGCGTCGGCCACCCCGGCCGGCTCGCCGAACAGCACCACCAGCTCCTCCATCTCGTTGACCGAGCGCTGCAGCTGGCTGACCTGCTGGCCGATGTCGCGCAGGTAGCCTTGCACCAGGAACACCAGGGTCAGCACATAGGCGATGTCGCCGGCATCCGCCCGGCCCTCGCGCCAGAGCAGCAATGCCGCACCCACCACGACGATGCGCAACACCAGCAGGCACAGTGCCTGGATGTTGCCGCTGTTGGTGCCGCGTATCCAGGTGCTGGCGGTGCGGCCGGTCCAGCGCTTGAGCACGCGGGCCAGGCGCCGGTCCTCGCGCGCCTCGGCGCCGAACGCCTTGACCACCGGGTTGCAGCTGATCGCGTCCGCAAGGGCCGCACCCATGCGCGTATCCCAGCGGTTCGATTGCCGGGCGGAGGGGGCCACGTAGCGCAGCGTCAACAGGCAGGAGATCACCACGAAGATCGCCCCGCAGACGCCAAGCAGCAGGCCCATCGACGGCCAGCGCAGCGCCAGCACCAGGGTCGTGCCGACCAGCACCACGAACTCCGGCAGCAGCAGCAACAACAGCGTGTCGTTGAGCATGTCGATGGCCCACATGCCCCGGGTGATGCGGCGCACGGTCGAGCCGGCGAAGCTGTTGGCGTGCCAGTCCGCCGAAAAGCGCTGGACGCGACGGAATGCTTCCGAGGCCACGTCGCTCATGATGCGCAGGGTCAGGTGGGTGATGCCGATAAAGCCCGCGCGCCGGCCGAGCACGGCCAGGATGCGGAGCAGGGTCAGGCCGCCGAGCAGGATCGCCGCCCGCGGCATCGCCTCGTGACGGGTCACCACGTCGACCAGGCGGCCGGCCAGGACCGGCGTCACCACGTCGGTCGCGGTGGCGAGCGTCATCCCCGACGCGACCGCGAGCAGGGGCCTCGGGTGGCGCGCCCATTGGCGAAACAGGAAGCGGAGCACGCCGACGAAGCTGCTGTCGCCGCGCGCGGCCTCCTTGCGGGAAGGGAGGGTCAAGCTCGATCATCCTGACCGGCGGCATGAGCGGCTGACCCTGTTCTGCCGGCGCACGCTGGTTGCGGAGAGCTTCCCCTACAGCAAGCGGGGCCGCCAGGCTAATCGGCGGCGTTGGTCGGCAGGCTGTTCAGATCGCGATGTGGCCGGATCGCAGCGCGTGGAACCGGCCCGGACGAAGCCAGGCCGCGACCGGCTTGGCGGCGTCGCGCGAGACCGCGACCGGCCCGCCATTGCGCACGGCAACCATGCCCGGCAGATCGGCCAGAAGCAGTGTCACCAGCCGGGGGTCGTACTCGACGCCGGCCGTTTCCTGCAGGCGATGGGTCACCTCGTCGAACGAAGGCGGCTTCCGGTCCGGTTGCGGGCCGCCGAGCAGCCGGTCGAACATCTCGGCCAGCCCGACGGCGCGGCTGGTCAGCGGAATATGCTCGCCGGCCAGCCCCGAGGGATAGCCGCTGCCGTCCCAATGCTCATGGTGATGCAGCGCGATATCCGCGGCCAGTTCGAGCATCGGCTCGTGGCTTCGCGCCATCATCCGGTAGCCGATCCGCGTGTGGCTCTGCATCACGCGCTGTTCGGACGCGTCGAGGGCTCCGGACTTGTTCAGGATCGCCTCCGGGAGGCCCGCCTTGCCGACGTCATGCAGCGAGGCGGCCGCGGTCAGGTCGCCGGCACCGGCCGGATCGTAGCCCGCCGCCAGCGCGAGC
>CAXTCT010000123.1:0-6490 GCA_964242565.1 uncultured Acetobacteraceae bacterium
CCCTGTTCCGGCGCGCGCTGGACGCGGCACCGAAGGATGCGCCGTGGCGCCTGCTGGCCGAGCAGCGCATCGCCCAGTCGGAACATCACTGAACGGGCCTGGCAGCTTTCTGTTAAACGGGATCAGGGGCGACGCCCTTGCCTGGCCAACGGGCTGGGCCAATAAATACCGTCAGCGGAGGGAACGACATGTCCGACAATCAACCGGGGCAACCGGTCAAACCATCCAGGCTGGTCAACCTGCCACGTCTCGTGACCGCGTATTTCTCAGGCAGACCGGATCCGTCGGTGGCGGCCGAGCGGGTGGCGTTCGGCACCTCCGGGCATCGCGGCACCGCCACCCAGAACAGCTTCAACGAAATGCACATCCTGGCGATCAGCCAGGCGATCTGCCTGTACCGCGAGCAGGCCGGGATCGGAGGTCCGTTGTTCCTCGGCCGCGACACCCATGCCTTGTCCGAACCGGCCTTCGTCAGCGCGGTCGAGGTGTTCGCCGCGCATGGCGTGCAGGTGATGATCGACGCCCAGGACGGCTACACGCCCACGCCGGCGATCAGCCACGCCATCATCGGCTATAATCGCGGTCGCCGCCTAGCCGATGGCGGCCTGGCGGATGGGGTCGTGATCACGCCGTCCCATAATCCGCCCGAGGATGGCGGCTTCAAATACAACCCGCCGCATGGCGGACCGGCCGGCTCGGACGCCACCGACTGGATCGAGGCGACCGCCAACCGGATCCTGTCCGAGAAATCCCCGATCCGCCGGATGGGCTACGCGGCGGCCCTGCGGTCCGGCCATGTACACCGGCATGACTATATCGCCAGCTACGTGGGCGACCTCGGCCGCGTGCTCGACATGGAGGCGATCCGGGCCAGCGGCTTGAGGATCGGCATCGATCCGCTCGGAGGGGCGGCGGTGCGCTACTGGGACCCGATCATCGCCCGCTATGGTCTGGATGCGACCCTGGTGAATGATCTCGTCGATCCGAGCTTCCGTTTCATGACCGCGGACTGGGACGGCAAGATACGCATGGATTGCTCGTCGCCCTTCGCCATGGCCGGGCTGATCGGCATGAAGGACCGGTTCGACCTCGCATTCGCCAACGATCCCGATGCCGACCGGCATGGCATCGTCACCCCATCCGGCGGATTGATGAACCCGAACCATTACCTGACCGTGGCGATCGATTATCTGTTCACCCACCGGCCCGACTGGAGCCGGCAGGCCGGGATCGGCAAGACCATCGTCTCCAGCAGCAGCATCGACCGGATCGCGACAAAGCTGGGGCGTCCCCTGGTCGAGGTTCCGGTCGGGTTCAAATGGTTTGTCGACGGGCTGGTGGACGGCTCCCTCGGTTTCGGCGGCGAGGAAAGCGCCGGGGCGTCGTTCCTTCGACGCGACGGGACGGCCTGGTCGACCGACAAGGACGGGCTGATCATGGGGCTGCTGGCCGCCGAGATCACCGCCGTGAGCGGCCGTGACCCGGCACAGCTTTACACCGGTTTGACCGAAACGCTCGGCGTGCCCAGCTACGAGCGTATCGACGCGCCGGCGGCGCCGGCCCAGAAGAAGCTGCTCAAGAGCCTCAGCCCGGAGCAGGTCGCGGCAGACCGGCTGGCCGGCGAGACGATCCTGCAGCGCCTGACCGCAGCACCGGGCAACGGCCAGCCCTTCGGCGGCCTGAAGATCATGAGCGAGAACGGATGGTTCGCGGCGCGGCCTTCCGGCACCGAGAATGTCTACAAGATCTACGCCGAGAGCTTCCTCGGGGCGGACCATCTCAAGCAGATCCAGCAGGAGGCACAGGCGATCATCGCCGGCATTTTCGAGGCGGCGGAGTTGTAGAACAGGCCCATTTCCACAGGAGGAAACAATGAACAAGCCGAACTTCAAGGCGCGCTATGGAAACTTCATCGGCGGCGAGTGGGTCGAGCCTGTCGCGGGCCGCTATTTCAAGAACCCGTCCCCGGTCAACGGCCAGCTTCTGTGCGAGATCGCGCGCTCGGATGCCGCCGACGTCGAGCGCGCCCTCGATGCGGCCCATGCCGCCTGCGATGCCTGGGGCAGCACCGGTGCGGCGGCCCGCGCCCTGGTGCTGAATGCCATCGCCGACCGGATGCAGGCCAACCTGCCGGTGCTGGCAGAGGCCGAAAGCTGGGACAACGGCAAGCCGATACGCGAAAGCATGGCCGCGGACGTGCCGCTGGCGATCGACCATTTCCGTTATTTCGCCGGCTGCATACGCGCCCAGGAAGGCGGCATCTCCGAGATCGACGCCGACACCGTGGCCTATCATTTCCACGAGCCGCTCGGCGTCGTCGGCCAGATCATCCCGTGGAACTTCCCGCTGCTGATGGCCTGCTGGAAGCTCGCTCCGGCCCTTGCCGCGGGCAACTGCGTGGTGATCAAGCCGGCCGAGCAGACGCCGGCCTCGCTGCTGGTCTGGGCGGAGCTCATCGGCGACCTGCTGCCGCCGGGCGTGCTCAACATCGTCAACGGCTTCGGCCTGGAATGCGGCAAGCCGCTCGCCTCCAGCCCGCGCATCGCCAAGATCGCCTTCACCGGCGAGACCACGACCGGCCGGCTGATCATGCAGTATGCCAGCCAGAACCTGATCCCGGTGACGCTGGAACTCGGCGGCAAGTCGCCCAACATCTTCTTTGCCGACGTCATGTCCGAGGATGACGATTATCTCGACAAGGCGATCGAGGGCTTCACCATGTTCGCGCTGAACCAGGGCGAGGTCTGCACCTGCCCGAGCCGCGCGCTGATCCACGAGAGCATCTACGACCGCTTCATGGAGCGCGCCCTCGGGCGCGTCGCCGCCATCAGGCAGGGCGACCCGCTCGAGATGAGCACGATGATCGGCGCGCAGGCGTCGAGCGAGCAGATGGAGAAGATCCTCAGCTATTTCGACATCGGCCGCCAGGAAGGGGCCGAGATCCTGATCGGCGGCGAGCGCAACCATCTCGAGGGCGACCTCGCCGGCGGCTTCTATGTCCAGCCGACGGTGTTTCGCGGCCACAACAGGATGCGCGTGTTCCAGGAGGAGATCTTCGGGCCGGTGGTATCGGTGGCCACCTTCAAGGATGACGACGAGGCCCTGTCGATCGCCAACGACACGCTGTATGGCCTGGGTTCGGGCGTCTGGAGCCGCGACGCCAACCGCTGCTACCGCTTCGGGCGCGCGATCAAGGCCGGACGGGTCTGGACCAACTGCTATCATGCCTATCCCGCCCACGCGGCGTTCGGCGGCTACAAGCAGTCCGGCATCGGCCGCGAGAACCACAGGATGATGCTCGACCACTACCAGCAGACCAAGAACATGCTGGTCAGCTACAGCACGAAAAAACTCGGCTTCTTCTGACATCGCAGCCCGCAGGATCCAGAGCCATGGCCGACGGGCCGCTTCGCGTCACCGCAACCGCCAAGGCTCTCGACCTGATCGGCGTCCTGGGCCGCGAGCATGGGCCGCTGCTGTTCCATCAGTCCGGAGGCTGCTGCGACGGATCGTCGCCCATGTGCTACCCGCGGAATGATTTCATGGTCGGCGACAACGATGTCCTGCTTGGCGAGGTCGGCGGCGCCCCGGTCTATATCGGCGCCCGGCAGTTCGCGGTGTGGAGCCACACCCAGCTGATCATCGACGTCGTGCCGGGCCGTGGCGGGATGTTCTCGCTCGACAACGGCACCGAGCAGCGTTTCCTGACACGGAGCCGCGCCTTCACGGCCATCGAGATGCGGCAACTGGCGACACTGGCCCAAGGAGGCGGGTCCGGCCTCGTCGCATGAGCAAATCCCCCGCCGCCGCACTCGAGCGGACGCGACCGGACCTGACCCGGGACGAGCGGTACGCGGCCGGCAGGGCCCTGCGCCACACGCTTCCGCGCGGCGAACAGGCGCAATGGAGCGCGCCCGAAAGGCGGCCCGGCCCGGTAGGCCTGTTGGTGGCGCAGGGCCGGTCGCGTCTGCAGGATCTGCTGCCGGAGCGCTACCGGCGGATGAGCCAGTCGGCCTTCACCTTCTATCGCGGAACCGCCGCCATCATGGCGCAGGACCTGTCCGGCCTGCCCGGCACCGGCATCCGCGCCCAGAGCTGCGGCGACGCGCATCTGATGAATTTCGGCAGCTTCGCCTCGCCCGAGAACATCCCCGTCTTCGACATCAACGATTTCGACGAGACCCTGCAGGCGCCGTTCGAGTGGGACATCAAGCGCCTGGCGACCAGCGTGATACTGGCCGGTCACGAGGCGGGAATGACGAAATCCGCCTGCCATGCCCTGGCGCGAAGCAGTGTCGGCGCGTACCGGGAGAAGGTGCGCGCGCTGTCGGTGCTGGCGCCGCTGGACGCGTGGAACCACCGTATCGACCTGCGACGGGCGATCGCCGGGATCGACCGGAAATCCGCCCGCCAGCAGGCGGAGAAACGGCTGGAGCAGGCGCTCGACAACAGCAGCGCCGGCTTCGGGCTGATCAGGCAACAGAAAGACGGGTCCTGGCGCATCCCGGAAAAGCTGCCCTTGATACGGCCCTTGTCGCGTCACGAGCTTCATGCCGAGACCGCCTTCGGCCGCTACGCCGAGACCCTGCGCGACGAACAGCGCGTGCTCTACGAGCGCTACCGGCTCCGCGACGTGGCCCTCAAGGTGGTCGGCATCGGCAGCGTCGGCACGCTCTGCGCGATCGCCCTGTTCACCACGGCGGATGGCGCGCCGCTGCTGCTGCAGATCAAGGAAGCCCAGGACAGCGCGCTCGCGCCGCATGTGCCGGACGCTCCCGCCTACAGGAACAATGGCCAGCGGGTGGTGACCGGCCAGCGGATCATGCAGGCGGTGTCGGATCCGTTCCTGGGCTGGACCGAGGCCAGGGTGGATGGACGCCAGCTCTATGTCCGGCGCCTGAAGGACAGCCGCCTGGCCTCGATCGGCACCGAGATCGAGGCGGATGCGCTGCCATTCACCGCCCATATCTGCGGCCAGGCGCTGGCGCGCGCGCATCTGCGTTCCGGGGACGGCGCCATGCTGGCCGGCTATCTCGGAGGCGGCGGCGCGTTCGACGAGGCCGTCGCCGATTTCGCGGAAGCCTATGCGGCACAGACCGGCAGGGATTATGCGGCGTTTCTTGCGGCGATCAAGAACGGCGACATCCGCACCGATGCCTGAGCCCGCATCCAGCCCTCCCGGTCGCGCCGCTCGGCCGATTATGCGGGCGAGCCTTGGCCGGCCAGCTTCACCCTGCCGGCCCTGGATGGGGTCTCGACGCAATTGTGAGAGCAGCCGGCCGATCCAGCACCGGGATTGGCGCGTTCCCCCTGCATGAGCCAGCCTCCGGGACCCCGACTTCCTGTCATTCTGGTGGTAGACGACGAGATGCTGCTTCGCATGCTGGCGACGGAACATTTCCAGGAGGCCGGCTACGAGGTGATCGAGGCGGAGGACGGCGCCTCCGCGTTGGCCGCCCTCGAGGTGCGTCCCGACATCGAGGCGGTCTTCACGGACGTGCAGATGCCCGGTCAGCCGGACGGCTTCGCGCTGGCGCGCAAGGTGCGCGAGATCTCGCCCGACTGCGCCATCGTCGTGGTGTCCGGCCGCGCGGCACCCGACCGCAGCGAGTTGGCGGCCGGCGTGCGGTTCGTGACCAAGCCTTACTGGGGCCAGGATATCGTCTCGCTGATCGGCAGCATGATCGGCCGCCCGGCCTAGATCGGGCCTCAATACGGCACGCGGTCCGATTTCCGTTGATATTCGCGCCAGACCTCGATGGCCTCGGCGCGCATGATCTGCCGGCTGGGGATGGTACGCTCTCCCGCCGGCTTCGTCAGTTCCTGGTAGATCATGCTGTCGTCGAAATTCCCATATTCGAGCGCATCGCCGTTGGTGGAGGCGTAGTAGATCGCCTTGATGCCGGCCCAATAGGCCGCCGCCATGCACATCGGGCAGGGTTCCGCGCTCGTATAGAGCGTCGCGTCGCGCAGCTTGAAGCTTCCCTGCGCCTTGCAGCCGTTGCGGATGGCTTCCATCTCGGCGTGCCAGGTCGGGTCGTTCTCGGCAACCACGCGGTTCGCGCCTTCCGCCAGGATCTCGCCGTCCTGGACGATGACACAGCCGAACGCGCCGCCGGCGCTCTCGACCAGCGCGGTCTGCTCGGACAAGGCGATGGCGCGGGTCATGAACTTCCTGTCGTCGTCGGTCATGGGGGCCTTTCGGGTGGTTGGGTGCGGAGATGACTGCCCGGCTGTCATGCCTGGCTATGGGGCCTGGCTACGGGGCCTGGCTACGGGGACAATATGACGAGGCTCTGCTTGCCGAAGAACTCCATGATGCCGTGGGCGAACCAGGCATTCTCGGCCGGTTCCCGGTAGCGTCCCGCGGGAAGCACCACCGGTCCGGCGATGGCGGCCCGAGGCGGCAGCCGGAGGATCATCGCCGGCAAGCGCCCATCGCGTCCCATGCGCCAGTTGCCGCGATCGACGGCCGCGATCGCGTGCATCA
>CAXTCT010000124.1:0-6218 GCA_964242565.1 uncultured Acetobacteraceae bacterium
GGGTCTTCAACGGAACCGGATTTTGTGGCGCGGGCGCCGGTGCCGGAGCTGGTGCCGGTGCCGGAGCCGGAGCCGGTGCCGAAGCCATTGGAGCTGGAGCGGCCGGAGCCGTGGAGGTTTGGGCGGAACAAGGCTCCGCCATCGGCACGGCGAACAGCAGCGTGATAAGGCTCCCCGCGGCTTTACGACGCAGGGCAGGCTTCGTGGACATGGCGGCCTCCTGTGGACGCAATCTTCACCGCCCTGCCAAGGCCCGGCAAGCCGGCATCCCGACCGGCACGGGCGCGTTGCCGGAAATCCGGCACGGGCGCGTTGCCGGAAATCCGGCACGGGCGCATGTCCGGAAATCCGGCACGGGCGCATGTCCGGAAATCCGGCACCGGCGCGTCCCCGAAGGCCGCTTCCAATAACCGACTGAGGGCATCCATGACAGCAGCGACACGAACAGTGATCGTCACCGGGGCGGCGCGCGGGATCGGACGCGGCATCACCCGGCGCCTGCTGCATGACGGCTGGACCGTGTTCGCGCTGGATCGGGACACGGCGCCGCTCGATCCGGCAGACCGGCTCCATGTCCTTGCCGCCGATACCGGCATCGAGGCGGAGATCCAGCGTGCCGTGGCGCATATCGCCTCCCTCACCGACCGGCTCGACGGCCTGGTCTGCAATGCCGGCATCATGATCCGCAAGCCGTTGACCAGTACGACCTTCGAGGAGTGGGAGCGGGTGCTGGCGGTGAACCTGACCGGTCCCTTCCTGCTGGCGCGCGATGCGGCATTGCTCCTGCGCGCCGGGCGCGGCGCCATCGTCACCATCGGCTCGACCCGCGCGCACATGTCCGAGCCGGACACGGAAAGCTATGCCGCCTCCAAGGGCGGTCTGCTGGCCCTGACCCATGCGCTCAGCGTCAGCCTTGGGCCGGCGATCCGGGCGAACTGCATCAGCCCCGGCTGGATCGACGTCGCGGGCGATGCCCTGCGCCCGGAGGATCACGTCCAGCATCCCGCCGGCCGGGTCGGCACGGTCGAGGATGTGGCGGCACTCGCCGCCTGGCTGCTCGGTCCGGAAAGCGGGTTCGTTACCGGCAGCGAATTCATCGTCGACGGCGGCATGACACGCAGGATGCTCTACGCGCCCTGAGCGATGAAATCGAAACCCCTCAGCGAAGAAATTGAAACACAGTGCAACGTGGTCTGCCACGATGCCGCGCGGCGCACTATTGTAACAGGCGATGGACCTTCTGCCCCATATCCTGATCGTCGATGACGACCGCGAGATCCGCGACCTGCTGGCGCGATTCCTCGAACGCAACCGCTTTCGCGTCACCGCGGCACGCGATGGCCGCGAGGCGCGCCGGGCCTGGAGTGCCGGGCATTACCAGCTCGTCGTGCTCGACCTGATGCTTCCGGGCGAGAGCGGCCTCGATATCGCGCGCTGGCTGCGCAGCCAGGGCAGCGTGCCGATCATCATGCTGACCGCCATGGGCGACGAGACCGACCGGATCATCGGCCTCGAGCTCGGCGCCGACGATTATCTGCCGAAACCCTTCAATCCGCGCGAATTGCTGGCGCGGATGCGCGCGGTCATGCGCCGCACCACCGAACAGAGCGAGCGCAAGCCCGAAAGCGACAGCCGCGTGTTGCGGTTCGCCGGCTGGCTGCTGGAACCGACCCGACGCCGGCTGCTCAATCCCGACGGCGTCGAGGTGCCGCTCACCGGTGGCGAGTACGAGCTGCTGATGGCCCTGCTCGACCGGGCCAACCGGGTGCTGACACGAGACATGCTGCTGGACCTGCTGCGCGGGCGGCAGGCCGGGCCTTTCGACCGCGCCATCGACGTCGCCATCAGCCGCCTGCGGCGCAAGCTCGAGGATGACGGACGCAATGCGCAGGTCATCAAGACCGTGCGCGGCGGCGGATACGTGCTGGCCGCCGATGTCGAACGGGTCTGAGGCGCCGAGGCGGGTGACCAGGCCCTGGCGGCCCTTCTTCTGGCCGCGCAGCCTCGCCGCGCGAACCGCCCTGGTGCTGCTGGCGGGCCTGGGGGTGGTCCAGGCGGCCGGCCTGACCATCCATGCCCTCGACCAGATCAACATCGAGCGCATCGAGAATGAGCGCGAAGCCGCCATGCGCGTCGCCGGCATCTACCGCTCGATCGCGGAAAGCGACCGCACCCAGCGCGACGCCGAGGCGGCACAGATGAAGCTGCCGTCGAGCTTCCATGTCAGCCTGACGCCGGGGCCGAACATCACCGATTTCGACGCGGCCGGGCCGCCGATGCAGCGGTCGATGCGGATGAACTTCCAGATGGTGCCGTTTCCGACCCATCTGCACCCGACCCAGGTCCTGGTCGGCTTCAACCCGGCCACGCTCCAGTCGTCGGTATCGCTGCATCTCCCCGACGAGGCCCGCTGGGTCAGCATGGTGTTCCGGGTGCCCCCGCCGAACCCGTTCGCCTCGCCGACCTTCCCGATCGCCTTCACACTGATGATCGTGGCCACCGGCATCCTCACCCACTGGGCGGTGCGCCGCCTGACCCAGCCCGTGCGTACGCTCGCGGCCGCGGCCGAGGCGCTCGGGCGGGACGTGAATGCGCCGCCGCTGCCCGAGGACGGTCCGCTGGAAGTCGCCACGGCGGCCGTTGCCTTCAACACCATGGCGACGCGCATCCGTCGCTTCGTGACCGATCGCACGCTGCTGCTGACCGCCATCGGCCATGACCTGCGCACCCCGATCACGCGGTTGAAACTGCGCTCGGAATTCATCGAGGACGAGGAGCTGCGGCGGAAATTCGTGGACGATCTCGACGAACTCGAAGCCATGGTCTCCGCCACCCTCGCCTTCGGACGGGACAGCGCCAACCGCGAGCCGCTGGTCCGGCTCGATCTCACCGCCCTGATGCGCACCATCCTGGACGAGTCGATCGAGGGGCGGCCGGACATGGCGAACCAGATCGGCTTCACCACGGAACCGCCGCAGATCACGGTGCAGGCCCGTTCCATGGCCCTGAAACGGGCCATGTCCAACCTGGTCGGCAACGCGATCGCCTATGGCGGCAGCGCCAGGGTCACCCTGAGGCGGCCGGCCGACGGCTATGTGGCCGTGCTGATCGAGGATGAGGGAGCCGGCCTGCCCCCGGCCGATCTGGAACGGGTATTCGAGCCCTTCATCCGGCTCGAAGCCAGCCGCAACCGCGAGACCGGCGGCATCGGGCTGGGTCTGTCGATCGCCCGCAACATCCTGCGCGGACATGGCGGCGATATTACGCTGGCGAACCGGATGCCTCGTGGATTGCGGGCCACCGTTACATTATTGGCTTGAGGCCACGGCGGCCCTGGGACCACCGCCCTCGCGTCGCCCTTGAATGCCGCTTCCAGCAATGGCATTGCAGCGGGCATGCTCCAGACCCTGTACAAGCGCGTCCTAGCCCTGTCCGCCAGCGATCGCGCGCCGATGTGGCTGGCGATCGTTGCTTTTGCCGAGGGCAGCTTCTTTCCGCTGCCGCCGGACCTGCTGCTGATCCCGATGGTGCTGGCGCGCCCCAACCGGGCCTGGTACATCGCCCTGCTCTGCACCATCGCCAGCGTCTGCGGCGGCGCGCTCGGCTGGTTCATCGGCTCGGAGCTGCTTTATCGCGTGGCCCTGCCGCTGGTGCGGTTCTACCATTACCAGAGCGCCCTCGACGCGCTGTCGCAGCGTTTCCGCGACTACGGGGTCTGGGTGGTGCTCATCAAGGGCCTGACCCCGATCCCCTACAAGATCGTCGCCATCGCCAGTGGCGCGGCACAGTTCAGCCTGCCTTTGTTCCTGCTGGCCAGCCTGGTCTCGCGCGGCTTCCGCTTCTTCCTGGTCGCCGCCCTGCTCAAGCGCTTTGGTTCCCCGGTGCAGGATTTCATCGAGAAGCGGCTGACGCTGATCGCGTCGGCGGTTGCCGTTGCCATCGTCGGCGGCGTGCTGCTGCTGAAATTCGTCTGAGCAAACCGGCGCTCTCCCGCCCGCGTTTGCCGGTCAATCGATCAGCGGAGAACCAGCCCGATGCCTAGCCACGTCGTGGTCATCACCGGAGCCGGGGCAGGTGTGGGGCGGGCAACCGCCCGCGAGTTCGCCAGGAAGGGTTGCGATGTCGGCCTGGTCGGCCGCAACCGGCACCGGCTGGAGGCATGCGCGGAGGAAATGCGCGCCTATGGCGTCCGCGCGTCGGTCGCGGTGGCCGATGTCGCCCATGGCGATGCGGTCGAAGCCGCCGCCGACCGGATCGAGGCCGAGCTCGGCGCGATCACCATCTGGGTCAACAACGCCATGGCCACCGTGTTCTCGCCGGTCGCCGACATGACCGCCGAGGATTTCCGGCGTGTCACCGAGGTCACCTATCTCGGCACGGTGCATGGAACCATGGCGGCGCTGCGACGGATGCGCCGGCGGGGTTCGGGCACCATCGTCAATGTGGGCTCGGCGCTGGCCTATCGTTCGGTGCCGCTGCAAGCGGCCTATTGCGGCGCCAAATCGGCGATACGCGGTTTCACCGACAGCCTGCGTTCGGAGATCCTGCATGACGGCGATGCCATTCACCTGACCATGGTGCATCTGCCCGCCGTGAACACGCCGCAATTCGACTGGGCGCTGAACCGGACCGGGAAGAAGCCGCAGCCGGTGCCTCCGGTCTTCGCGCCGGAGATCCCGGCGCGCGCGGTCGTGTTCGCGGCATTGCACCATCGGCGCGAGGTCTGGGTCGGCTTCTCGACGGTGATCGCCATCCTGGCCAACCGCGTTGCGGCAGGGCTTGCCGACCGCTATCTCGCCAGCGCCGGCTATTCCGGCCAGCTGGCGAAAGAACCAGCCGATCCGCACGCGGCGAATAATCTCCATGAAACCGTCGAAGGCGATTACGCGGCGCATGGAAGTTTCGACGAGCGGGCGCGCAAGAGCAGCCTCGAGATGTTCTCGTCGCGCCACAAGACGGCCTTGTTCGGGACCTTGCTGGGAATGGCGGCGGCGGCAGGGGTCAGGCAGGCTCTGGCTGGTTCACGTAGATCAGCACCGCGAGCAGAGTGATAAAGAAGCGGAACGCCGCTTCCTGTCCGTTCCACAAATGCGACTGCCACATCACGAACCATTCCCCGCCCACCACCATGAAGCCGGTGAACCAGACCAGGAAACCGATCGCGGCCCCCCAATGCACGCCCGCCTTGGCACGCTCGAAAGCGGCACCCGGGCGGCCCAGCGCGCGCAGCATGGCGAACGCGGCGTAGGCGAAGGCGGCTCCCGTGCAGAACTCGCCGGCGATGATGCCGCCATAGGCGGCGTGCCATTCCCAGGCCGCGGGCCAGGCGCGGCCATGCAGCGCATTGGCCGGAACCGTGTCCATGCTCAGCACATGACGCACGAACAGGGCATTCGAGCCGTAATCGACCAGATTGTTGAAGGTCACCAGAAGCGCGAAGGCCGCCAGGCTCGCGGTCATCGCCAGCTTGGCCACGCGCGCGGCGAAGCCCGTGGTCAACTCGGCCTGCGCACGTCGCCCGGGCTGCTATGCACCATGCCCATATGGACGGTGAGCGCACGGACCACCTTCTCGATGGTGGAAGGCGGCAGCACGAACCCGACCGGCCCGTAGGCGGGATGCTGGAAGGCGATCACGGAACCTTCGGTCAGCGCCTCGGGCTGAACCACCCATCGCGTCTTGAACACCGGGTTGAACTGCGCGCCTTCGATCGGCGGGACCGGGAGTTTCTCCATCATCGCCGCGCGCGCCTGTCCCAGCCCGAAGATTAGCTGGGTGATCTGGTCGAGGTTCAAGGCGATTTCGCCGTCCAGTCCGCTTTCCGGCAACAGGGTCAGGGTGGCGTCCTGTGCGTCGTTGCCGACCGATACCCGCATGCGTGCGCTCAAACAGCCCTCCAGCTTTCAGGGGTGGCATCTTTTAGGGGTGGCGGATCCCCACGCTACAATGAACCCGCATTTCCGCCTACGAGGATCAACTCAGGCATCCGTGGCGTGCAGTCCGCCCGCCCAGACCCACCATGATGCCGGCCATTCCCTCTCTTCCACGGCGTGGCGCGCCGCCGCGACATCGTCGAACAGGCCGAAGCAGGTGGCACCCGAGCCGCTCATCCGCGCGAGCCGGCAGCCGCGCAAGCTCCGCAATGCCGCCAGCACGTCGCCGATGGCCGGACAAAGAAGCTGCGCCGCGGGTTCCAGGTCGTTCGACAGCAGCGCCAG
>CAXTCT010000125.1:0-6104 GCA_964242565.1 uncultured Acetobacteraceae bacterium
TTCTTTGCCGCATCCGCGGACGACGGTTTCCGCCAGCGGCTGATGACGCAGCTGGTGATCGACGCGCGTTCGCTCGCGGCGATGATACCCTGCCAGACCCACGACCACCGCGTCCTGACCGCGTACAAGGGTCTCCTCGCCTGCGCCGTGGCGATGCCGGATCAGGGCCATCTGCTGACCCGCTATATGCGCCACATCGCCGCCGAGCTCGGCCGTCAGGTGCTGCTCGATGGCTGCCATGTGGAGCGTAGCCCGGCGGCCCAACTGGCGGCGTTGCGCGAGCTGGCGGAGATGCGCGCGCTGATGCAGACCGGGCAGATCGCGCCGCCGCTGGCGCTTGCCGCCGCCCTGGACCGCATGGCGCCCGCCCTGCGCGCGCTGCGGCACGGGGATGGCAATCTCGCCTTGTTCAATGGCACGCAGGAAGAAAATGCCGCGCTGATCGACCTGGTGCTGGTGCAGTCGGCCCGCGGGCGGGCTGTGCAGGCGGCCTTGCCGGAAGGCGGCTTCATCCGGCTGCAGGTCGGACGCAGCCTGCTTTTCGTCGATGCCGGGCCGCCGCCTCCGGCCGGCTATGACGCGATATCCCATGCCGGCACCTTGTCGTTCGAGCTTTCGGTCGGACGCGAGCGGCTGATCGTCAATTGCGGCGGCGGTGCAACCTCGGTCTGGCAGGAGGCGCTGCGCCAGACCGCCGCGCATTCGGTGCTGGCGATCGGTGGCCGCTCGTCTTCCGACATCACGTCGGACGGCATCTCGCGGCGCCCGGCCCATGTCGAGATCGATCACAAGCAGTCCGGTGGCGCACATTGGCTCGACCTCAGCCATGATGGCTACAAACCCGCCTTCGGTGCGCTGCATCGTCGCAGGCTTTATCTCGCGGAAAGCGGCGAGGACATCCGCGGCGAGGATTTCGTCGAGGCCGACCAGCCGGTCGCCTTCGTGCTGCGCTTTCATCTGCATCCTGACGTGGCCGCCCGGTACGACTCCGAGCCGGGCAGCCTGCTGCTGACCCTGGCATCGGGCGCGCAATGGCGCATGCGGATCGAGGGCGGCGTGATCGCGCTCGACGAGAGCGTGTATCTCGGGGCAGGGGCGCCGCAGCCGAGCCGGCAGATCGCCGTGACGGTGACGCCGCCGGCGCCGGATACGGAGGCTTTCGCCGAATTCGTGAAAGGCGAGCCACAGGTGGTGCGTTGGGCGATCAGCCGCATGGAAGCCTGACACCACACGCCTCGCGGTGAAAATCCTCCAAATCACCAATGTCGATTTTTCGTTGCGGCATTTCCTGCTGCCGCTGATGCGTGAACTTCGTCGCCAGGGCCATGACGTGGTCGGAGCCTGTGCGGGCGGTCCGCTGCTCGATGTTCCACGTTCGGAAGGCTTCCGGGTTGTTGCCCTGCCGATGGCGCGCAGCCTGTCTCCGTTCGCACAGATGCGTGCCTTGCGGGCGTTGCTGCGGCTGATCCGCCAGGAGCGACCGGATGTGGTGCATGCCCACATGCCGATCAGCGGGCTGCTGGCACGCCTCGCGGCGCGGCTCTGCGGCGTCAGGACGGTCGCCTACACCTGCCACGGATTTCTGTTCAACCAGCCGGGACCGGTGTGGCGCCGCACCCTGGCGCTGCTGCTGGAATGGCTGGCCGGACGCATCACCGACATCTACCTCACCGTCTCGGACGAGGAGGCCGCGGACGCGCGCCGGCTGCGCATTCATCGCCACCCGATCGCCGTCGGCAACGGGCGCGATCCGGCGACCTTCCGCCCCGACCGCGCCGATCGTGCCCGTGTCCGGCGCGAGCTGGGCGTGGCGGAGGAGCGCGTGGTGATCATCGCCGTTTCCCGGCTGGTCCGGCACAAGGGCTATCCCGAGCTGCTCGAGGCGATGAGCCTGGTGCCGGACGCCGAGCTCTGGGTGGCAGGCGAGCGGCTCGCCTCCGACCATGGCGAGACGCTGGAAGCCGGTTTCGCCCGCGCCGCCGGTCCCGATGCGCTGGGATCGCGGCTGCGCCGGCTCGGCTACCGCGAGGATATTGCGGCGTTGCTGGCGGCGGCCGACATCTTCGTGCTGCCGAGCCATTTCGAAGGGCTGCCGATGTCGGTGATCGAGGCCATGCTCAGCGGCCTGCCGGTGGTTGCGTCCGACATAAGCGGTCCGCGCGAACAACTGGTCGAGGGGGTGACGGGAATGCTGGTGCCGGCAGGACGTCCCGCACCCCTGGCGGCTGCCTTGTCGCATCTGGCGGCCGATGCCGGCTTGCGCGCCCGGATGGGCGAGGCGGGGCGCCTGCGGGCGTGCGCCCTGTATGACGAGACGTCGGTCGTGGCTCGCACCGCGGATCTTTTTCGGCGTCGTTGAGCGACCAGGACGAGGCCCGACGCCGCTTCCTTCAGGCGTTGAACCACGTCACCCGTTGGGACACCATCTTTCGTCGTGGAACGAGGAGAACGCCGATGAACAGGATCACCCATATCCGGCCGGCCGATGGGGATTTCCGCGCCACCCAGAACCGGCCGCTGGAAAGCGCGCTGATCCATGACTACAACCAGCTCGGAAGCCAGCTCGCCAGGCGCGGCATCGGCATCGCCCGCATCACCGAGGCCGTGCAGCGATTATCCGTCGCCCTGCCATCCTGGGCCACCGGCACCGGCACCGGCACCGGCACCGGCGGCACGCGCCTCGCCGGCTTTGCCGTCGGCGGGGAACCCGCCACGGTCTATGACAGGATCGAGGATTGCGCGGTGGTGCATGCGCTGACCGGCGCGGCACCCGGCATCTCGCTGCATTTTCCCTGCGACGAGGTCGAGGACATCCCCGCCCTGCGCGCGCGCACCGAGCATCTCGGAATGCATTTCGACGCGGTCGCCTCGAACAGCTTCCTGAGCCACACCGATCCCGCCGTGCGGGCGCAGGCGGTCGAGCATGACGTTGATTGCGTCCGCCGCGGGGAGGCCCTTGGCGCCAGGGCGCTGACGATCTGGATCGGCGATGACGCCAGGCTTCCCGGCCAGTCCAGCCGGTATCATGCCTTCGAGCGCCATATCGACAGCGCGCGCGCCATCGCGGCTTCGCTGCCACCGGACTGGACGCTGTATCTCGAGCACAAGATGGTCGAGCCTGCCTTCCGCGCCACGGCCAACCAGGATTGGGGATCGTCCCTGCTGGCCGCCCAGGCGGTCGGCGCGCAGGCCCGCTGCCTGGTCGATCTCGGGCATCATGCACCGGACGTGAATATCGAGATGATCGTCTCGCGCCTGATCCATTCCGGCAAGCTGGGGGGTTTTTACTTCAACGACTCCAAATATGGCGACGACCTCGACGCGGGCGCGATCGATCCGTACCGGCTGTTCCTGGTGTTCAACGAATTGGTCGAGGCCGAGCAGGAGAAGCGCCTGGACCGTGCGCCTGTCTACAAGATCGGCCAGTCGCACAATGTCGTCGATCCGATCGAGAGCCTGATCAGCAGCACCATCGAGATCCAGCGCGCCTATGCCCAGGCCCTGCTGGTCGATCGCCGGGCACTCGCCGGATTTCAGGAGGCCCGCGACGAGATGATGGCCAACCAATGCTTCAAGCGCGCCTTCGTGACCGACGTCTCGCCGATCCTGGCGATGGCGCGCATGCACAAGGGGGCGGCGATCGATCCGCTTACGGCCTACCGTGCCAGCGGCTATCGCGCGGCCTGCGCCGAGAGCCGGGCGAAGCGCCGTGGCGGCGGCGGGATCGTCTAGACACCGGGCATCGCCCTCGACAGGCTGATGTCAACGCCTCCCGCGTCAACGGCAATAGCGGCTTCGGCGGCACCTTCCCGGTGACGGAGGAAGCGGTGTCGGCATGGAATCCCATGGCACCGCCGAGTGGCCCTTGTTCGCTAGAGTTCATGCAGCGGCTGGCCGGTGACATCGGCGGCCTTCCGCATCGCCGTCTCGATGTGAAGGAGGGCTTCCGCCTCCGTGGCCATCGGATGCGCGGCCAGGACCTTGCCGCCGGGGTCGAACAGCACCGCAAGGTGAGGCAGGTCGGGCCGCGGACTGGGGTAGACTGTCGCCGAGATGATGCCGATAGGTCCATTGGCCATCGTGGATCCGCCTTGTCGAATAAATCGCTGCATGATCCTACGCGCTTGCGGACGCCGCGTTCGAACGATCGGCCGAGGGCGCGAAAACATTTGCGGCAGGCGAGAAGGCTCATGGCGCCGTCGGACGCATCGGGGCCGGCCCGGCGCCTGAACCACCGACGGTCCCGGACGTTGGCGGCGGCAGGAGGGACCAGCGATGGCGGCGATGACCGACGACCAGAAGAAAGAGATCGCACGCGAGTTCAAGCGGGTCGTGAACATGACCCCGGCGGCGCTGAAGAAATGGCTCGATAGCGAGGCGAGCCGCTCGGTCGGGATGAAGGCGGGAGGCGAGCGCGTCGCGCGTGCGGGGCAGGGCGAGGCAGTGGGCCACCGGATGGGACGCAGCATCCTGGATTTGCGCGCCAAAAAGACCGGGGACCTCGATGACGCGGATTATGCCGCCATGCGCAAGGTCGTCGGCTATGTCCACCGGCATGGCAGGCAACGGCCCGAGGGCGACGTCACGGACACGCGCTGGCGGAAATCGCTGATGAACTGGGGTCATGACCCGCTACGGCAACCGGCTCCGGAGCGGTCCGGTTGATCCCGCAATCCGCCAGGGAAGATCACGACAGGGCCGGCCACACCGGTTCGGGGCTCATGTGGGTTTTGCTGGCACGCATGGTGGCGTCCGGTGCCGCACCGGCGGCACCGCCGCCGCCGCCCTCGACGGAGAATGACCCCAATGGCGGGGCGAACTGACCGGACCTCCGGTGCCGGCACCGCCGTCGTGATCGGCGCTTCCGGCGGGATCGGGAGCGCGCTTGTCCAGGCCTTGATCAGCAGCGGCGATTTTGCCGCCATCGTCGCCCTGTCGCGCGCCGGGAAGCCATTGTCGCCGCCGGTAGCGGGCCGAGGGCCTGGGGCACTCCTGCTGCACGGCACTCTCGATCTGCTCGACGAGCAGAGCATCCTGGCCGCGACACGGGGTCCTGTCGCCGAGGCCGGGGCGCACGCGAAGCTGCGCCTTGTGCTGGTGGCGACGGGATCGCTGCAAGGCGACGGGATCGCGCCGCCGGAGCGCAGCCTGCGCGAGCTCGACCCCGCCTCGCTGCTGCAATCCTACCGGATCAACACGATCGGGCCGGCGCTGGTGGCCAAGCATATGCTGCCGCTGCTGCCCCGGGCGGGCCGAAGCGTGTTCGCCGCCCTGTCCGCGCGTGTCGGCAGCATCGGCGACAACCGGCTCGGCGGCTGGCACTCCTACCGCGCCGCCAAGGCCGGGCTGAACATGATCCTGCGCAACCTGGCCATCGAGCTGGCCCGGACCCATCCCGAAGCCCTCTGCCTCGGGCTGCATCCCGGCACCGTGGATACCGCCCTCAGCCGGCCCTTCCAGCGTCAGGTCGCCAAGGACCGCCTGTTCACCCCGGACTATGCGGCCGGCCGTCTGCTCGCCGTGATTGCCGCGGCCGGGCCGGCGCAGAGCGGACGGATCCTGGCCTGGGACGGCCGCCCGATTACGCCCTGAACGATTGCGCTCAGGCGGCGAAGGACGCCAGCTGATGCTCGTGCAGAAGAACGATCCCGCTGCGCGCGGCCAATCGTCTGGCGGGTTCGGTGAAGGATGCGTTGGAGACGATCGCGACGAGGTCGCTGCCCTGGATTTCACGAGCCTGACGGGCATGCTCGACATCGCCGGCATCGACCGGTTCGGTCGAGGGATGGCATCGCACCGCCAGCATGCGGCCACCGCTGCGGGCGATCACGTCGGCGTCGCGCCTGTCGGTGCGGCGACGGCTGTCGGCATCCCAGCCGGCAAGACGCAGCCCCGCGACGCACCGGTCCCTGCACTCGCCCAGGCGGATCTCGGCGTCGGCCGGCGGCGATGCCGCAAACCACGGCCTCCGCGACACCAGCCGGACCAGAAGATAGGCCAGGGCGATGATCAGCGACCAGACCAGGAAGGGGGCGGACCGACGCAGCGCGTCATAAGGGCGGATGGACCACCGATCGGGCGGCGCCACGGCCGGCCCGCCGGCC
>CAXTCT010000126.1:0-6024 GCA_964242565.1 uncultured Acetobacteraceae bacterium
GGCGCCCGATTTCGCCGAGCCCGCTTTGCCCAGGCCGGGGCGCGACTCGCCGATCTCCTCGATGATCGTGTTCCATTCGCCGCAGGCCTCGCAGCGGCCGCTCCATTTCGGATACACCGCACCGCAGGACTGGCAGACGAAATGCGAGCCGGCCGGACGTTTCATCGCAAGGCTATCGCCTCAGCTCCATGCCGATCGGGCCTTCGCGCCGGCCATGAGTGAACTGGTCGACCATGGCGTTGCCGCTGTCGAGCAGGGAAGCGGCGGGACCCTGCCAGACCAGCCTGCCGCGATAAAGCATGCTGGCCTCGTCGCCGATGCGTGTGGCGGAGGCCATGTCGTGGGTGATGGCGATCGCGGTGCTGCCCATGCGCTTGACGCAATCGACGATCAGCCCGTCGATCACGGCGCCCATGATCGGATCGAGCCCGGTGGTCGGCTCGTCGAAGAACAGCATCTCCGGGGCCGAGGCAATGGCGCGCGCGAGGCCGACGCGCTTCTGCATGCCGCCCGACAATTCCGCCGGCGAAAGCTCGCCGACGCTGGGGTCGAGCCCGACCTGGCTGAGCACCTCGGCGGCCTTCTCGTGCGCGGCCCGGCGGGTCATCCGGTTGCCCGCCAGCAGCCCGAAGGCGACATTCTCCCAGACCGGCAGGCTGTCGAACAGGGCGCCGTTCTGGAACAGCATGCCGATCCGCCGGTTGATGCCCTCGCGGTCGCGGCGCCGGAGTTTCAGCACGTCGACGCCGTCGATCTCGATGCTGCCGGCGTCGGGACGGATCAGGCCGAGGATGCAGCGCAGCAGCACCGACTTGCCGCTGCCCGAGCCGCCGATGACCACGAACGAGGTGCCCGGCATCACGTCGAGATCGACCCCGGCCAGCACCGGCTTGGTGCCGAAGGCCTTGGCCAGTCCGCGTATCCTGATCTTGGGGGTCATCGCGAGAAGAACATCTCGGTGAGCATGTAGTCGAAGGCGAGCACCAGGATCGAGGCGCCGACCACCGAGGCCGTGGTCGAGGCGCCGACGCCCTGGGCGCCGCCCCGGCTGTGATAGCCGTTGTAGCAGCCCATCAGCGCGATCAGGAAGCCGAACACCGCCGCCTTGGCGAGCCCGACCGTGACGTCGGCCCGGGTCAGGATGGCGAAGGTGTTGCCGATATAGTTCGACGGGCTGAAGCCGAGCTTGAGCACCGAGACGATGAAGCCGCCCAACACGCCGAGGATGTCGGCGACCACCACCAGCAGCGGCAACGCCAGGGTGCCGGCCAGCAGGCGGGGTGTGACCAGGTATTTCATCGGGTTGGTCGACAAGGTGCCGAGCGCGTCGATCTGGTCGGTCACGCGCATGGTGCCGATCTCGGCGGCCATCGCCGCGCCCACCCGCCCCGCCACCATCAGCCCGGCCAGCACCGGACCCAACTCGCGCACCACCGAGAGCACGACGATGCCGGCGATGGCGCTCTGGGCGTTGAAGCGGGCGAAGCCGCTATAGGATTGCAGCGCGATCACCATGCCGGAGAAGATGGCGGTGAGGGCGACCACCGGCAGCGAGAAATAGGCGAAATCGGCGAAGGCGGCGAGGAAGGCGCGCCAGTAGAAGGGGGGCCGGAACAAATGCGAAATGCCGCTGAGCGCGAATAATCCCAGCGCGCCGGCGGACCGGATCAACCCCAGCACGCTGGCGCCCAGGGCGGCTATCAGAGCAAGCGGGGATCCGGCCAGGACAAAAATCCGGTTCAAGCGCTGGGTAACCGGGCGCGCGTCTGGCAGGCGGCGTGATGCATGGCCCGCCTATAGCCTGATCCCGCCATCCCCGGAAGCCCGGCTCGCGACGCGGCCCTTAAGTGACGTTTTGCAATGGTTTGCCTTGGGCGAAATGAGGGGCAGGGCCCTCGCGTCACCGGTTGCCGTAGCCATGCGGCCGGGCCTCGCGCCAGGCGAAGGCGGTGGCGACGATGTCGTCCAGTGCGGGGAATTGCGGGTTCCAGCCGGTCTCGGCCTTGAGTTTGGCGCTGCTGGCGACCAGCCGTGGCGGATCGCCCGGCCTGCGCTCGGCCAGGCGGTACGGCACGGTCCGGCCGCTGACCCGCTCGACGCTGCGTATCACTTCGAGCACGGAATGACCGGCGCCATTGCCGAGATTATAGGTGACGCTGGCATGGTCGAGCCGCTCCAGGGCAAGCAGATGCGCCGAGGCGAGGTCGGCGACGTGGACATAGTCACGGATGCAGGTGCCGTCGGGCGTGTCGTAATCGTCGCCGAAGACGACCAGTTCGGGACGCCGTCCGAGCGCCGCGTCGATGACCAGCGGGATCAGATGGGTTTCCGGCTGGTGGTCCTCGCCGGCACGCCCGGCCGCATCCGAGCCGGCGGCATTGAAATAGCGCAGGCAGGCATAGCGCAGGCCGTGGATGCGGTCGGCCCAGAGCAGGGTCCGTTCCAGCATCGCCTTGCTCTCGCCATAGGGCGAGCCCGGTTCGACCACGGCTTCCTCCGTGATCGGGTCCAGCCCGGCGCGGCCGAACAGGGCCGCCGTCGAGGACAGCACGAAGCGCGGGACGCCATGGCGGACGCAGGCATCGATCAGCCGGATGCCGAGGCCGGCATTCTCGATGAAATAATGCATCGGCCGGACCATGCTGTCGCCGACCAGCGAAAGCGAGGCGAAATGCAGCACGCCGTCCCAGGGACCTTCGGCGAGGGTGCGGTCGACCAGGGTGGCGTCGGATAGCTCGCCTCGCACCAGCCGCACCCCTTGCGGTATCGCGTCGGCGTGACCGAGCGAGAGATTGTCCAGGACGGTCACCTCGTCGCCGCGGTCGGCCAGCGCCAGCACGGCATGGCTGCCGACATAGCCGGCGCCGCCGGTGACCAGGAATTTCCTGCGCTGCATGATCGTCTCCATCCGTGCCTGTCCATCGGGACCGGCCATCGGGCCGCCCGGATCCTGTTTTAGAACATGCTTCCAACCGCCGTGGCGCTCACGTATAACCCTTTGACGATAGACTGACCTTCGTTCGGGGTTCAATAACGGGATGACATCACAGCCGGTCAGGAAGCGCGTGCTTGTCACCGGCGGTGCGGGTTTTTTGGGTTCGCATCTGTGCGCCCGGCTGGTCAGGAACGGCGACGACGTGCTGTGCCTCGATAACTACTTCACCGGGCGCCGCGACAATATCGCCCAGCTTCTGGCCGAGCCGAATTTCGAGGCGATGCGGCACGACATCACCGTTCCGTTCAGTGTCGAGGTGGACGAGATCTACAACCTCGCCTGCCCGGCCTCTCCGGTACATTACCAGTTCGATCCGGTGCAGACGACCAAGACCAGCGTGATGGGCGCGATCAACGTCCTCGACATCGCCAGGCGCACCGGCGCCAAGGTCTTCCAGGCTTCGACCAGCGAGGTCTACGGCGATCCGACGGTGCATCCGCAGACCGAGGAATATCGCGGCAACGTCAACACGCTCGGCCCGCGCGCCTGTTACGACGAGGGCAAGCGCTGCGCCGAGACGCTGTTCTTCGACTACCGCCGTCAGCACGACGTGCGGATCAAGGTGGCGCGGATCTTCAACACCTACGGCCCCAACATGCACCCCGACGATGGCCGGGTGGTGTCGAACTTCATCATCCAGGCCCTGCGCGGCGAGAACATTACCTTGTATGGCGATGGCGGCCAGACGCGGGCCTTCTGCTATGCCAGCGACCTGATCGAAGGCTTCATCCGCATGATGGCCAGCGACGACGACATCACCGGTCCGGTCAACATGGGCAATCCGCACGAGATCACGGTGCGCGAGCTTGCCGGGCGGGTGCTGGCGCTGACCGGATCGTCCAGCCGGATCGTGTTCCGCCCACTTCCGCAGGACGACCCGATGCAGCGCTGTCCCGACATTACGCGCGCCCGGCAGTTGCTCGGCTGGATCCCGAAGATTTCGCTGGATGACGGTCTTGGCCGGACGATTGCCTATTTCCGGAAGCTGTTGCAGATCGGCGTGAGGGAAGTCACGCAATAGGCCCGCCGCCGCGGCCGGGGCTGGCGTGAACCCGCGCTAAATCGTTTCTGATCCGAACTGTTACGGCAACACGGCGACCGATCCGGCCGGCGCCGACGATATGGAGTGGCCTGTGCGTATTGCAATGATCGGCGGCGGCTATGTGGGCCTGGTTTCGGGCGCCTGCTTCGCCGAGTTCGGCGTCGAGGTGTCGGTGGTGGAGACCCATCCGGGCCGTCTCGAAGCACTCAGGCAGGGGCGCATCCCGATCTACGAGCCGGGCCTCGACAAGCTGGTCGCCGACAATATCGCGGCCGGCCGGCTGTCGTTCGGCGACGACATCAAGCAGGCGGTGGGCGGCGCCGAAGCGATCTTCATCGCCGTCGGCACCCCGCCGCGCAATGGCGACGGCCATGCCGACCTCACCTATGTATTCGCCGCCGCCGAGCAGGTGGCGCATGCGATGTCGAATTATGCGGTGATCGTCACCAAATCGACGGTGCCGGTCGGCACCAGCCGCCGCATCAGCGAGATCGTCGGCCTGGCGCGCCCGGACCTCGCGTTCGACGTCGCCTCGAACCCCGAATTCCTTCGCGAAGGCAGCGCGATCAACGACTTCATGCGGCCGGACCGGGTGGTCATCGGCACCGAGACCGACAAGCCGGATGGCGGCGAGCGGGCCCAGGAAGTGATGCGCCGGCTGTATCGCCCGCTCTATCTGATCGAGGCGCCGATGCTGTTCACCAGCCTGGAGTCTTCCGAGCTGATCAAATATGCGGCCAACTCGTTCCTGGCGATGAAGATCTCGTTCATCAACGAGATGGCCGACCTGTGCGAGCGCGTCGGCGGCGACGTGCATGACGTGGCGCGCGGCATCGGCCTCGACGGACGAATCGGGCGCAAATTCCTCCATGCCGGCGCCGGCTATGGCGGCTCGTGCTTCCCCAAGGACACGCTGGCCTTGATGCGCATCGCCCAGGAGGCCGGCGCCTCGTCGCGCCTGGTCGAGGCGACGGTGCAGGTCAACGACGCGCGCAAGGCGAGCATGGGTGCGCGCATCATGTCGGCCTGCGGCGGCTCGGTGCGCGGCAAGACGATCGCGATCCTCGGCCTGACCTTCAAGCCCGAGACCGACGACATGCGCGACGCGCCCTCGACCCCGATCGTGCATCGCCTGATCGAGAACGGCGCCACTGTGCGGGCCTATGACCCGGTCGGGATGGAAGCGGCGCGGGCGATGATGCCGCAGGTCCGGATGACCTACTGCACCGACGCGCTCGATGCCGCGCGTGACGCCGACGCGTTGATCCTGGTGACGGAATGGAACGAGTTCCGCGCCATCGCGCCGTCGCGCCTGCGCGAGTTGATGCGCGGCCGGGTCATCGTCGACCTGCGCAACGTCTATGATCCGCATGCGATGGCCGAGGCGGGGATGGACTATAGCTCGATCGGCCGCCCGCCCGGCCGCGTGCCGAAAGCCTCACCGCCCGCGGCCGGTTGAGCCGGCCGGACCGGGGCGTCACGGGTTCCGGTTCACGACTTCGTCCAGCGCGCGACGATCGTGTCGATCTCGATCGCGATGCCGCCGAGCTGCTTGATCCGCGCGCAATAGACACCCCCCAGCAGGCCGGCGGCCACCAAAAACACCGCCCCCGGATATGGAACCGCGAGGGCGGCGAGCGTTTCCTCGAAGCCGGCGGGAAAATACCCGCCCTGGTTGGCGTTGGCCGGAACGGCATAGGTGACGGTTTGCGCGATCTGCGCGAAGCGTCCGAGCCGCGCGGCGAGATCGGGATGGCTGCCGACAAAGCCGAGGAAGGGAAGGCCGGCCAGCAGCGGATGCAGGAACGGCATCGCATCGTGCATCTCGTCCATGAGCATGAGCCCCGCGCACAAGCCGGCTTCGCGCCGCAGGACGATCCGCTGCATTTCCGCAAGGAAGCCGAAATGCTCATGCGCCGCGGCAAGATGGGGGGCATCGGGCAGCGCCACGATGTCGGCATCCGCGATCGCGGCCAGGAGCCTGCGG
>CAXTCT010000127.1:0-6003 GCA_964242565.1 uncultured Acetobacteraceae bacterium
CACCCCCTGCCGGGCCAGCGCCTCGCTGGCACCGATGGCGCGTCCGGCGCTGCCGAGGATGGCCGGCACGATCTGGCTCGACGAGCCCGCGGTCGCGATCCCGAGGCCGTGAAGGGCGGCGCGCAGCCGGTCCGCCTGTCGGCCCAAATGGGCGCGTTCGGCATCCATCGCGGGCACCAGATCCAGCGCCGCGTCGATGGCGCCGAGCACGGCCGGCGGCAGCGCGGTGGTGTGGATGAAGCCGGAACAGTTGTTCAGCAGATAGTCGCACAGCAGCCGGGAGCCGGCGACATAGGCGCCGAAGCCGCCGAACGCCTTGCTGAAGGTTCCCATGACGCAGTCGATCCCGGGAAGGTCAGCCCCCAGGCCACGGCCCTGCGGTCCCAGCACGCCGGTCGCGTGCGCCTCGTCGAGATAAAGAAAGGCATCGTGGCGCCGGGCAATCTCGGCGAGCCGGGCGACGTCGGCCCGGTCGCCATCCATGCTGAACACGCTTTCGGTCAGGATGAAGCGCCTGCCGGCCGACGCCGCCCGTGCCGTCAGCAGGGCCTCGAGATGGTCGAGGTCGTTGTGCCGGAAGCGGATCTGACGCACGGCGGCGGCCAGGCACCCTTGATGCAGGCTGGCATGGTTGAGCCGGTCGGTGAAGACCAGTGGCTCGCCGGCAGCGGATGCGGCCCTGAACAGGACCGGCGGCACGGAAGCGTTGGCCTGCCAGCCGGAAGCGAACAGCAAGGCCGCCTCGCAGCCCTTGAAGGCGGCCAGCTTCTCCTCGACCCGCCGGTGCAGGCTCGACGTGCCGGTCACCAGGCGCGATGCGCCGGCACCGGCGCCATGCAGCGATGCCCATTCGCGGCTGCGGGCGATCAGCGCCGGATGCGAGCCGAGCCCGAGATAATCATTGCCCGAGACATTCAGCAGATGCCGCCCGTCACGCAGCACGTAGCCGGGCTCGGCCGGATCGGCGGGACGCAGCCGCCGCCGCATCGCACGTCCGTCCAGTGCGGAAAGTGCGAGGGAAAATTGAGGATCGAGCCGGGACATACCCTGGCCTAGCCCCAGCGCGCCGACGCGGCCTCGTCGGTCTCGCGCGCCTCGACCCAGTTCCGCGACCCGTCGGAGAATTCCTCCAGCTTCCAGAACGGCGCCGCTGTCTTGAGCCAGTCGATCAGGAAGGAGGTGGCTTCCAGGGCTGTGCCACGGTGGGCCGCGGCGGCCAGAACCAGGACGATGGGCTCGCCGACCTCGAGCCGGCCGATGCGATGGATCACGGTGCAGCCGAGCAGGCCGAAGCGCAGCGTCGCCCGATCGACAAGGCGCGCGATCGCCGCTTCGGTCATGCCGGGATAATGTTCCAGCGTCAGCGCCGTGAGGCCGTCGCCGCCGCGCACGACGCCGACGAAACAGCCGATGCCGCCGACGCCAGGCAGGCTGAGCGACTGCATCTCGGCCGCAACATCGAAGGCCGCCGCCCGGACGTCGATCAACCGCCGGTCACCGGGGGAAAGAAGGCGATTTCGTCACCGGGATGCACCGGGGCGTCGTCTTCGGCGAATTCCCGGTTGACCGCGGCCCGGATGCGGCCGCCCTCGGCGAAGGCGCGTTCGAAAACGGGCCCGCGGCTGCGCATCCACAAACGCAGGCCGCCGATGTCGACGATGTTCTCTGGCAGGTTCGCCTGTTCCTCGCCCCGGCCGAGGCGGTCTTTGAGCCAGGCGAAATACAGGATCCGGATCGGGGTCATCGGACCTATCTGGGCGTTCCCTTGACGGTTTTCACGCTCCCGTCCGGTCCGATCACGGTGCTGGTGCCGTCGCCGTTGGGGATCACGATATCGCTGCCGCCCTTGTTGCCGGCCGGCTTGCTCCGGTAGCGCGAAGAGGCGTCCGGCAAATGGTCCTCGAGCACGCCGCCGCCGGAGAAGCTGTCGGCGCCGGCGGTGGCGCCGCGGGCGATGGAGTCGCTCTCGCCCAGGCTCATGCTGCCGCCGTCATGCAGGGCCGGACCGGCATGGCGGCCCAGCCTGGCACCCAGCATGGCACCCGGCATGGCGCCCGAAAGGTCTTGGCCCTGTTCGCGCGACACGTCGTTCAGGGTCGGAAGCGGTTGCGGCGGTCCGGGCCAGACGTCCCCCGCATCGGGCAGGATCGGCGCCTGGTCGGGTTTCATGCCACGGGCACGATCGACATTCTCGCTCACGCCGGAAGGCAGGTTGGGATTCATTCCTGGAAGCGTAATTGTATCGCCAAAGAACTTACCCAGACCCGAACAGCCTCCCAAAAGCAGAATCGTCGGTAGCGTCATAGTGCCGAGCAATGCAGAGCGCCGCATAATCAGATCCTCTCGCGGTGTGGCCACCGCTCCCGTGGCAGTATGTGCCTGCGCCGGGGCCAATGCTCAAGAGAAGTGATCCAGCAGGCCGAAACGCGAAGCAACCCACGCCGCGATTGCCTGCGTATCGTCGAGCCGCAGGCAAATCCGGTTGCATCGAGGCAGCTTCTGGTCGCTGGCGACGGCTTCGATCGCCGGATCCTCCGGCCATAGCGGCCGCTTGCCGGCAAGGTCCGAGATGGCGCCACGCTGGACCTCCAGCCTCGGGAAATCATAGCGTGCGAAGCCCTCGACCAGCACCAGCCCGACCGGTTCCAGCCTGGCCAGCAGCGAGGCAAGGTCGGCCGGGGGAGCATCGCGGCGTTCATGCAGCAGGGCCCAGCGCGCGGCTCCGGCCAGCAGCACCTCATGCGCACCGGCCTCGCGATGCAGCCAGCTATCCTTGCCGGGCTGATCGAGATCGACGCCGTGATGGGTATGCTTGACGGTGGAAACCCGTATGCCATGCGGGCGCAGCCGGGCGATCAGCGCGGTGATCAGCGTGGTCTTGCCGCTGCCCGACCGTCCGACGATGCCGAGGACGGCCCTCAGGGTGACGACTTCGGCGCCGCGCCGCCGACATGGCGGAAGCCGGCGGCGAGATAATCCCAGCCGGTCACCAGGGTGAGCAGGGCAGCCACCCACAGCATCGCCGAGCCGATCGCACCCACCGGCAGGAAGCCGAGATGCAGCAGGCGCGCGCTGCTGTCTCCGGCCAGCAACACGCCGATGGCTCCCATCTGGAAGCCGGTCTTCCATTTGGCGAGGCGCGTCACCGGGAGGCTGACGCGCAGGCCGGCCAGATGTTCGCGCAACCCGCTGACCAGGATCTCGCGCAACAGGATGACGATGGCCGGATACAGGCCCCAATGCGGCAGCCGTTGCAGGCCGGCGAGCGCCATCAGCGAAGCCCCGACCAGCAGCTTGTCGGCGATGGGGTCGAGCATGCGGCCGATATCGGAGAATTGCTTGCGCGACCGGGCGATATGGCCGTCGAGATAGTCGGTCACGCCCGCTGCGATGAACACCAGGCAGCTCCAGAAATCCGTCCAGGGACCATGCGCCACGACCAGCGCCAGCAGCACCGGGATGGCGGCGATGCGCGACAGGGTCAGCACATTGGGCAGGTCGGTCAGCATCCGGTCCACCCTAGAGCATCACCGCCCCGCCCTGGAACAGCTTGTTGGCGCTTCGTGCTCAGCTGCGGTGGAAATGCCCGTAAACCGCGCGCGCCGTCTCATGGCTGATCCCGGGAGCCGCTTCGAGATCGCTCAGTCCGGCCTGCTTGACGCCGCGCGCCGAGCCGAAATGGTTGAGCAGGGCGCGCTTACGGGCGCTGCCGATGCCGGGGATCTCGTCGAGCTCCGAGCGCGAGATCGCCTTCGAGCGGCTGGCGCGATGGGTGCTGATGGCGAAGCGGTGCGCCTCGTCGCGCAGGCGCTGCAGGTAATAGAGCACCGGATCGCGCGGCGGCAGCTGGAACGGCGGCGCGTCGCCGGTGTGGAACCATTCGCGGCCGGCGTCCCGGTCCGGTCCCTTGGCGATCGCCACCAGCTTCACGTCGGTCACGCCGAGATCGTCGAGCACGCTCCGGACCGCCGAGAACTGTCCGGCGCCGCCATCGATCAGCAGCAGGTCCGGCCAGTCGGTGCGTGAGCCACCCTCCGCCTGCTCCTTGAGCGCGCGTCCGAACCGACGTTCGAGCACCTCGCGCATCATCGCGAAATCGTCGCCCGGCGTGATCGGTCCACGGATCGTGTATTTCCGGTAGGCGTTCTTCATGAAGCCCTCGGGACCCGCCACCACCATCACCCCGTAGGCGTTCGTGCCCATGATGTGGCTGTTGTCGTAGGTCTCGATGCGCTCCGGGGCGGCCTCGAGACCGAACAACCCGGCCACGCCGTCGAGCAGCTTCGCCTGCCCGGCCCCTTCCGCCAGCCGGCGCTCCAGCGCCTCGCGGGCATTGGTGACGGCATGGTCGAGCACGTCGCGCTTCTCGCCGCGCTGCGGCACGGCGATCTCGACGCGCCGGGCCGCCTTCAGGGCGAGCGCCTCGGCGATGAGTTCGGGTTCCGGCACTTCCTGGCTCAGCAGCAGCAGCGGCGGGGGCGGCTTGTCGTCGTAGAATTGCGCGATGAAGGCGCCGAGCACATCGCTGCCGGTCTCGTCGCGGGCGTTGGCGGGAAAGAAGGCGCGGTTGCCATTGTTGCGTCCTCCGCGGATGAAGAAGACCTGCACGCAGGCCTGGCCGGCGGCCTGCCAGAGCGCGATCACGTCGGCATCCTCGATCGAGGCGGGATTGATGACGCCGCTGCCCTGCACATGGGTCAGGCCGCGGATGCGGTCGCGCAGGGCCGCCGCACGCTCGAATTCGAGATTTGCCGCGGCCTGCTCCATCTCGTGGGCGAGTTCCTTCTGCACATGGCCGGCCTTGCCGGACAGGAAGGCGCGCGCCTGGGCGACCAGGCGCTGGTAGCCTTCGGGATCGATGCGGCCGACGCAGGGCGCGGAGCAGCGCTTGATCTGGTGCAGCAGGCAGGGCCGGGTGCGCGAGGAGAATACGGTGTCGGCGCATGAGCGCAGCAGGAACACCCGCTGCATCGCGGTCACGGTCTGGTTGACCGCCCAGGCGGAAGCGAACGGGCCCCAGTAGCTCGCCCCCTTGGCCGGCTTGCCGCGATGCTTGGCGATCTGCGGGAAGGCGTGGTGCTCGGACAGCATGAGCCAGGGATAGCTCTTGTCGTCGCGCAGCAGGATGTTGAAGCGCGGCTTGAGGCGCTTGATCAGGTTGGCCTCGAGCAGCAGCGCCTCGGCTTCGGTATGGGTGGTGACGATTTCCATCGAGACCGTCTCCGACACCATCCGCCGCAGGCGTTCCGGCAGCCGGCCGACCTGGGTATAGGAGGTGACGCGCTTCTTCAGGGCGCGCGCCTTGCCCACGTAGAGGGCGTCGCCCCTGGCGTCGAGCATGCGGTAGACGCCCGGCGACAGCGGCATCGTCAGCAGGGCGCGTTCGATCGCCCCCACGCCCTTGGGAATCGATGGCCCGGCATCAGGACAGGAAAGCTCGGCATCGGCGGAAGAAGGCTCGGACATGGCTGACATCTAGTGCGGCCGGACCGGTCGGTGGAGCCCCCAAACCGCCGTACTGCGGCCTGATCCGCCGGTTGATCCCCAGTTTCTGTGGAGAAGCCTGTGGATCGTCGGGCGATAAAGCGCATCGTCCCGCGGTTTCCCTGGCCCGCGTGGTCATTGCCCAATTTTCGGGCATCGGCGTGCAGATCGGAACGTGCCGGGCAGTCTGGTCCGCGCCATCCGGACGGGCGCAAAACATCCACCGAATCTGTGGATAAGTCTGTGGAGCAGCGCCAAACAAATCCGCTCGGATGGCGGCTACGCTCACCCGCACGGCTTTGCCCAAAATCCGGGCACCAGGACTAAGCTATTGAATTTGTTAAATGTGGTTTACCGGGATCGTCACGCTGTAGACACATATCCGCATTCCCTTGGAAACACAGCGAGTCAATCCCCGGAGGTGGACGAAATCGGCCGTCGCGGGCGATTCGGTTGCGGTTGTGGGTCGCGTTTCGTTCTCCTGGCCGCGCAAGGCGGTGCCGGCCGGTTGCGCCGGGC
>CAXTCT010000128.1:0-5965 GCA_964242565.1 uncultured Acetobacteraceae bacterium
GGTTGCGCGGTCGGCCACCACATGGCCAACAAGAAGGCCAAGGAAGCCGCCAACCCGCCGAGCTGAACGCTTCAAGAGGCCCAGGGGCGGAATCCCTGGGCCTGCCTTTTATGACAGCCTCCCTATGAAAGGCTCTGGGTCATCCCGCCCATGGTCTGGGTCATGCCGCCCTGGCCCTGCTTCTGGACCATGATGCTCGCCCCGTCATCGACGGCCTGACCCTGTTCGGCGGGCGGCCAGAAGGCTTCGGCCACGCCATCCTGTATGGCCTGCAGTTCGATCTGCACCCAGTCCAGGAATTCATGCAGGCCGCGCAGGATGATCTGCTCGATGGTCTGGTCATGCAGGACCGCCCGCAATTGCTCGAGCCGCTCGAGGATGACGGCGCTTGAACGCAGTCCGTAGTCCGTGCGCAGCTGTCCCAGCGCCCAATGGACCTGCCGCAGCGTCAGCGCCAGCGAGCGCGGGAAAGCGTTGTTGAGCAGCAGGAAGCCGGTCACCGATGACGGGTCCAGCGTGCGCGGCATGTTGCGGCGAAAGGCATGGTACCCCGCGGCGGCGCGCAGCACGGCGCTCCACTGGCTGACATCGACGGCCGAGCCGATGCCCGCTTCTTTCGGCAGGAGGGTGTGGTATTTGATGTCGACCAGGCGGGTGATCTGGTCGGCGCGTTCCAGATATTTCCCGATCATGTAGAAATACCAGCCCTGGTCGCGATAGAAGGTGCCTTCGGTGATGCCGTAATGGGTCTGGCATTCCTGCTTGAGACGAGAGCAGAGTGCCGAGATCTGCGACGGACGGATGTCGTTTTCGGTGAGCTGGCGGACCCAGCCATGGAAGATGTTGATGTGGGTCCACATCTCGGTCGAGATCAGCGGGCGCAGGGTTCGCGCATTCTCCCGCGCCATCTGCACGATGGAGGAGATCGAGTTCGGGTTTCGCCGATCGAGCAGATAGAACAAGATCACGGTGGCGGCGGTGGCCTTCTCGTGATGGGTATAGAACAGCGTGTCGTCGGCGTTTATCTGCACCACCGAGGACCAGCCCTCGTTGCCTTGTCCGGTGCGCACGAAGGTCTCCGTCACATCCAGCACGCGGGCGAGATTCTCGATCCGCTCGAGGTAGCGGGCCAGCCAGACGGTACTTTCGGCATAGCGCGAGAGCAGGTCCGATGAGCGGATGACCCTGCCATCGGGATGCTGGGGGCCGTCGGGATGGTTGGAAATGTTCGAACCGTTCATCCGGATGCCCCGATCATTCCAGCACCCAGGTGTCTTTGGAGCCGCCGCCCTGCGATGAATTGACCACCAGCGAGCCTCGGCGCAGTGCCACGCGCGACAGGCCGCCCGGAAGCACCCAGGTGGATCGCCCGGTGACCGCGAACGGGCGCAGATCGACATGCCGCGGCTCGATGCCTTCGTCGCAAAGCGTCGGCGCGGTTGAAAGGCGGATCACCGGCTGGCTGATGTAGTTGGGTGGATCGGCGATCAGCTTGGCGCGGAATTCCTCCAGTTCGGCTGCCGAGGCATGCGGACCGATGATCAGGCCATAGCCGCCGGATTCGCCGACGGGCTTGACCACCAGCTCGGCCAGATGATCGAGCGTGTATTGCATTCCCTGTGGCTCGGCGCAGATATGCGTCTCGACATTATGCAGGATCGGGTCCTCGGAGAGGTAGTAGCGGATGATGCGCGGCATGTAGGCATAGATCGCCTTGTCGTCCGCAACCCCGGTTCCGACCGCATTGGCGATGGTGACGTTGCCGGCGCGCCAGGCATCGATCAAACCGCGCACGCCGAGCTGGCTGTCGGGGCGGAACACGTCGGGGTCGAGGAAGTCGTCGTTGAGACGCCGATAGATCGAATGCACCGGCTGCAGTCCGGCGATGGTGCGCATGTAGACGCGCCGGTTCTCGACGATCAGGTCGCGGCCCTCGACCAGGGGCACCCCCATCTCGCGGGCGAGGAAGACATGCTCGAAATAGGCGGAATTATAGATGCCCGGGGAGAGCAGCACCACCTGCGGGTTGCTGACGCCGGCGGGTGCCGCTTCGGCAAGGGCGTTCTGCAGGCGGGCGCCGTATTCATCGACGCCGCGTATGCGTATGCCGGCGGCGAGATCCGGCAGCACGCGAAGCATCATGTGCCGGTTCTCGATGACATAGGACACGCCCGAGGGCGTGCGCGCATTATCCTCGAGCACCAGGAAGCGGCCGTCATGGTCGCGCACGATGTCGGTGCCGTTGACGTGGACATAGATGCCGAGCGGCACGTCGAGCCCGATCATCTCCGGACGGAAATTGCTGTTGCCGACCACCAGCGCGCGCGGGACGATGCCATCGGCGAGGATCTTCTGGTCGTGGTAGATATCCCACAGGAAGGCATTGATCGCGGTGACGCGCTGGGTCACGCCACGCTCGATGATCTCCCATTCGCGAGCCGTGATGATGCGTGGAATGAGGTCGAAGGGCAGGATCCGGTCGATCGCGTCGCGGTCGGAATAGACCGTGAAGGTAATGCCGAGGTTGTACAGCTCGGCTTCCGCGGCACTGGCCCGCCGGCGCAGTTCGGGCAAATTGAAATGATTGAGCCGGCTTCGGATCAACGCCAGTTCCTGGTCGTCGGGCTTGAGCGCGTTCATCAGCTCGCAGAAAAAACGCTGCGAGTCATACCCTTCCAGCAGGCCGGGCGATGTTTGTGCAGGCGGGTTCAAAATTGACCTGTCCGGGTTCATGCCCCGCGAGATCCGCCCGGCAGGGCCGGTGCGGTGCCGGCGGTCAGGCGCGAAGAAATCATTTCGTCCACCTGCGTTGAATTCCTCCACAACGAAGCAAGAATTGGCGGTTTCGCCAAGCCCAGAAGTTTTGCGGCCCCGCGAGCCGGCTTTGCCAGCCGCCTGGATGGCTCTATGTTGGCGCATCACGGATGGGTGGCCGAGTGGTTTAAGGCAGCGGTCTTGAAAACCGCCGTAGGTGCAAGCCTACCGTGGGTTCGAATCCCACCCCATCCGCCACAAGCGGCATACAAGCGCCTGAAGAGTCCCGGTCGAACGCCGCCACGGCATCGCGGCTCGAGGCGGCCACGGCGCACACGCTCTTTCACGCGGGGCCCTTACGGATCGCCGTACCCGTTAATCGACGGGTAACCTTATCGCGTCAGGTTGGACGGCCACCACTGCCTGACGGACCATCATGACGTCGCGTTCGCGAACCTCGATCAAACGGGCCCTGGGCCGTGACCGCCGGGGTGCCGCCGCCCTCGAGTTCGCCATCATCGCCGTGCCGTTCCTGGGCCTGATGCTCGGGATCTTCAACGTGGCCTACGACCTCTATCTCCAGGAGGCGCTGGATTATTCGCTGCAGACCGCGGTCCGGCAAATCCAGCTTGGCCACGTGCCCTCGACCTATGGCGCGGGAGACTTCACCTCCAAGATCTTCTGCCCGCTTTTCGCGAATTTCGCCGATTGCGGCGCCGTTCTCATCTCGGTCCAGCCCGTGACCGACTTCCAGACTGCCTCCGAGGTCGGGCAGCCCGCGTCCGCGATCGGGCAATCGGCGCTGTTCTGCATCGGCGCGCCCGGGCAGCTGATGTTTGCCCGCGCGGTCTATCTTGCTCCCGTTCTGAGCCATTTCTGGTCCTTGGGCACGGTCGTCACGCTCGGCGGCTCGACCGGCAACGCGCTGATGGCCGATGCCGCCTTTGCCAACGAGAACCCGTCCGGCGCCGCCATTCCCGGAGGTGCGGGATGCTGAGGCCACTGAGCGAGCTGGGGCGGTCACGCCGCGGTCTGGCCGGGATCGAGTTCGCCCTGCTGCTCCCGGTGCTGCTGAGCTGCCTTGCCGGCGCAACCGACCTGTCTCTGGCGGTGATCACCGGGCGGCGGCTCACGGTAGCGGCGCAATCGGTCGGCATCATCGCGTCGACCATGGCGGTGCAGACCAGCAGTCTCAACACGCTGAGCGGATTGCAGGCCTGGCAGGCGACGACCGCTCCCTTCGCGCTGTTTCCGCAATGGCTCACGGCCGCGGTCCAGCCGGGTGCCTATTCGATCACCCTTTCCGGGGTGGATTTCGTGTCCGCCGGCGCTGGCTATGCCGCATCGACCCAGTGGAGTGTCGCCAACCCGTCCGGCTCCATCAAGTTGCGCCCATGCGGCAGCCTGGCCGCGGTGCCGGACGACAGCACCATCACCGCGACGACCCTGCCGGCCGGCGTGTTCGGGCCGACATCGGTTCTGGTCGCCGATGTGTCCACTATCTTCACGCCTGTGTTCACCAGCATCTTTGTCGGCAACGTGCCGATGAGCCGCTCCGCGTTCGTGTCGCCCCGCGCGGGCAACGGGGTGCGGCTTTCCAGCAGCGGCCCCGGCGTGACAATGCTCTGCCCCGGCGCGCACGCATGAGGCGACGATTTCCCCGCGACCGACGCGGCAATGTCGCGATCCTGGTCGCGTTGCTCGCGTTGCCCCTGATCGGGCTGATCGGCCTGGCCATCGATTTCGGATCCGCCACCATGGCGCGGGCAAGGCTGGACCTCGCGGCGGATTCCGCCGCTTTGCTCGGGACCACGGTAGCCTCCAACGCCTATCTGAGCGGCGCCGCCGATCCGATCGGCACCGCCCAGGCCGCCGCGGCACAGCGCTTCGCAGCCCAGGCCGCGGCACAGCAGGGCGTCAGCATCGGCAACGTCACCGTGGCGGTGCATCAGTCCGGCGTGGTTTTCGAGGCCGACATAACCTACAGCGGCACCATCCAGACCACGCTCGGCCAGGTTCTCGGCATCTCGACGATCGGCCTGCACGGCCAGTCCTCCTCCAGCCAGTCGCTCATGCCCTACACGGATATCGAGGTGTTGATGGACGTGTCGTCGTCGATGACGATCGCGGCCACGACGGCGGCGATCAGCCAGATGCAGCAACTCACGGCGGCCTATATTCCCAAGGGACCGGTGCCAAGCAATGTCGTGCAGGGCGAAGGTTGCGGCTTCGCCTGTCACTGGACGGCCACCGGCAACGATTATTACGCGCTGGCCCAGCGCAACAAGGTTCAGCTCCGGCTGGACGTGCTCCGGAGCGCCGTCGGCAATCTGATCACGTCCGTCGCGGCCCTGGACACGCACAACACCTATCGGCTCGGGCTCTATACCTTCGCGCAGACATTCCAGCAGATCTTCCCGCTCAGCAGCCAGGTGAACGGCGCGACGGCGGCGCTCGGCCAGATCGCGCCAGACGTGAATGATTGCAGCTCGAACTGTCCGGAAACCTATTTCGACACGGCGATGAGCAGTCTCACCTCGATCACGACCAATTCCGGAAATGGCGGCTCGCAGGCGACAGCCCAGAAATTCGCGTTCATCGTGACCGATGGCCTGGTCGATCAATATACCGGAAACGCCCGCGTGATCGATCCCGTGGCCGCCTCCAGCTGTGCCGCACTCAAGGCGAAAGGCGTCACCGTCCTGGTGCTCTATACGGCCTATCTGCCGCTTCCGACCAATGGCTTCTACAACCAGTATGTGGCACCCATCCAGTCGCTGATCGGTCCCGCGCTGCAGGCCTGCGCCTCTTCCCCGAACCTGTTCTTCCAGGCCAACAACGCCACGGATATCGACACCGAGCTGCAGCTGCTGCTGACCGCAGCCCTGCAAAGCTCCGGTCACCTGATCCGGTAGAATGCCCGATGCCGCAGGCCCGGGCTCATTGGCCGGCGTCGCCCGCCCGCAGATATCCGGCCATCGCCGCGGGCACCTGGCGGGCCGGCATGTCCTGCCGGAGCAGCGCCTCGGCGGCGGTGTGATTTCCCGAGACGGCAAGTGCCAGGGCCAGATCATGCCGCACTTTGCCGGTCGCCGCGGGCTCCTCGGCCAGGGGACGCAGCAGCGCCACACCTTGCGCGGCCTTGCCGGCCAGCGCGTACGACAGGCCGAGATTGACCCGGGCCGCGTCCATCTCCGGCGCGGCCTCCAGC
>CAXTCT010000129.1:0-5911 GCA_964242565.1 uncultured Acetobacteraceae bacterium
AGCCAGAGCGGCGTTGCGGCGATCGCGATCGCCGCCGACCGTTGGGTGCTGGCGACACGGGTCGGGGGCCTCGCCGAACAATTCCGCAACGAGCGGCTGGCGCTTCTGTGCGAGCCCGATCCCGGGAGCATACGGGCCGGGCTCACCCGCCTGCTGGTTGCACCGCCGCCGGTGCCTGAGGAGCGGCCCGATCCACGCGACCGCTGGCGCGAGATGGCGGAGCAGCTGGTAGGCCAGCTTTCCATGGCCCTGTTCAATCGTGGGGCGTCCGTGACGGGCGCAATGGAGCCGCGAACACAGATCGACGCCGTCGGGGTTTAGCCGGCCCACCCATTCCGATCCTGTCTGCCGATGGACTGGTTTTGCTGATGGCCGATGGATCCTGGGGCTTCAGTCCTGGCCGGCGCCTTCGGGCAGGCGATCCGCCGTGCGCTCCAGTTCGAGGCCGGCCGCGCGGGCGGCGGCCAGCTTGACGCCGAGGGCGTCGAGATTGCGCTGGCATGACTTCAGGCTGGTCGCGAGGTCGCGGGTCGCAAGAGCCAGGGCGTCGGCATCCGCCCGCCAGTTCGAGATGACCTCACCTTGTTCGGCGAGCCTGATGCTCAGCATGCGCACCGCGGCCCGCAGGCGCGCGGCCGGCTCCAGCGGAATACGTACGATTTCGGCGGACGACTGCAAAGCCTCCTCCATAGCAACCACGTCCATATTTTGATGCGTTTTCAATTTATCGACCCGGGCCGGCGCGTCAACCCGAAACGGTGACGTACGGAACAGCCTCGTTCACCCGGGAGCGAACAAGGCATTCTGGCCGGGACATGAGGCGGCTGGCTGGGGGACCTGGATTCGAACCAGGGCTGACCGGGTCAGAGCCGGTAGTTCTACCGCTAAACTATCCCCCAAGCGGCGGCGCCGTGACGCCTGGCGCGCCGGGCAGTTAGCATCCGCGGGGAAAGGTGGCAACCGTCTTCCGGTTCAGGCAAGGCAGGCGGGTGCGGAATGCGTATTCCCCGCGCCTCCGCCGTGCGACAAAGCCCCGGCCTGGATGATGGCGGCCATGGTAGGATGGCGCCCGGAAGGGGGGATCAAGCGGTTGGGCAGGAAGATGGACGGGGACGGCGCGAACTTCACCGGTTCGAAGGGGAGCGGCAAGGGCTCCGGAAAAGGCAAGGGGTCCGCCCTCGGCAAGGCGCAGATCACGCGGCTGCAATCGGTCACTCTGCGCAGCGCGCGCGGGCGCACCTCGGCCCAGCAGAGCTGGCTGTCGCGGCAGCTGAACGACCCCTATGTCCTGGCCGCACGCAAGCAGGGCTGGCGGTCGCGCGCCGCGTTCAAGCTGATCGAACTCGACGACCGCTTCTCGCTGATCCGGCCGGGCATGCGGGTGGTCGACCTGGGTGCCGCGCCCGGCGGCTGGGCGCAGGTCGCGGTGGGCCGCCGCGCCGGCGAGGTGGTGGGGGTGGATTTGCTGCCGGTCGCGCCCGTCCAGGGGGCCACCATCATCCAGGGCGATTTCAACGATCCGGCGCTTCCCGCACGGCTACGCACCATGCTGGGCGGCGCGGCTGACCTGGTGCTGTCGGACATGGCGCCGAACACCACCGGCCACGCGCCGACCGACCATCTGCGCATCATCGCTCTTGCCGAGCTGGCGCTGGATTTCGCCATGCAGGTGCTGGTGGAAGGCGGCGGCTTTGTCGCCAAGGTCTTTCAGGGGGGGTCGGAGAAGCAGATGCTGATCCCGATGAAGCAGGCTTTTGCGACCGTGCGTCATGCCAAGCCTCCGGCCAGCCGCAGGGAATCCAGCGAGATTTACGTGGTGGCGTCGGGTTTCCGGCGGGAACGCGCGGCGGCGGCCCGGGAACTCCTCGGTCAAAGATGAGAAGTCGTTGACGGCGCAGACATCCTTGCGCCTGATATGGGCATGAATGCGTCCCGACCTCCCGGTTACCGGCCCCGTGACGCAGAGCGGCGTCGCCTTGATGAATATCGCCACGGCATGCGCAACTGGCGCCTGTGGGGACCTTATCTGAGCGACCGCCAATGGGGCACGGTGCGCGAGGATTACAGCGAATATGGCGACGCCTGGGCTCATGTGCCGCACGAGCATGCCCGGGCCCGGGCCTATCGTTGGGGCGAGGACGGGCTCGCGGGGATCTGCGACGACACCCAGCGGCTGTGCCTGTCGCTGGCGCTATGGAACGGCCGCGACCGGATGCTCAAGGAGCGCCTGTTCGGGCTGACCGGGCCGCAGGGAAATCATGGCGAGGACGTCAAGGAGCTGTACTGGCATCTCGATGCGTTGCCGTCGCACGCCTATCTGCGGATGCTCTACAAATACCCGCAGGCGGCCTTCCCTTATGATCAGCTGATCAACGAGAGCCGGCAGCGGAACCGCAACGACGACGAATTCGAGCTGACCGACACCGGCGCCTTCCGCGCCAGCCGCTATTTCGATGTCGTCATCGAATATGCCAAGGCCGACGAGGCCGACATCCTGATGCGGATCACCGCCACCAACCGCGGTCCCGATCCGGCGGTGCTGCACGTGCTGCCGCAGCTTGCGTTTGCCAATCATTGGGCCTGGCGCGAGAACCATCCGAGACCGTCGATGCGCACCTATGGGCGGCGCTGCGTCGTCGCCGAGCACCGCATGCTTGGGCATTATACCTATAATTTCGAAGCCGGCGGCGAGATCCTGTTCTGCGAGAACGAGACCAACCCGACCGTGCTCGGACTTCCAGCGGGGACGGGCATCTACAAGGATGGCTTCCACGAATGCGTGGTGGGCGGACGCGAGGAGGCGGTGCGCCGGGAGGGACCCGCCACCAAATGCGCGGTATGGCACCATCGCGAGTTGGCGCCGGGAGAAGCCTGGACAATCCGCGTGCGGCTGGTGCGTGGCGAGCCGATCATCCCGCCCTTCGCCGGGTTCGACTCGCTGGTCGAGACGCGGCGCGCCGAAGCCGACCGTTTCTTTGCCGCCCTGCAAAAGGACATCGCCGATCCGGACGCGCGCCTGGTGCAGCGCCAGGCGCTGGCCGGGATGGTGTGGAACAAGCAGTTCTATAGCCTGGACGTTTATCGCTGGCTGCGTGGTGATCCGAGCCTGCCTCCGCCTCCCGACAGCCGCAGGCGCGGACGCAACAATGACTGGCGTCATCTGAACGCCGAAGACATCATCTCGATGCCGGACAAATGGGAATATCCCTGGTTCGCCGCCTGGGACCTTGCCTTCCATTGCGTCACCTTCGCGCTGATCGACAGCGACTTCGCCAAGGAGCAGCTGCTGCTGCTGGCGTCCGAAAGCTACATGCACCCGAACGGCCAGATCCCGGCCTATGAGTGGAATTTCGGGGATTCCAACCCGCCGGTGCAGGCCTGGGGGGCGTGGCGGGTCTACCAGATCGAGTGCGAGGTCAATGGCGGCCGCGGCGACCGCGGCTTTCTCGAGCAGATCTTCCACAAGCTGCTGCTGAACTTCGCCTGGTGGGTCAACCGCAAGGACAACCAGGGCCGCAACGTGTTCCAGGGCGGCTTTCTCGGGCTCGACAATATCGGCGTGTTCGACCGCTCCCGGCCGCTGCCGATGGGCGGCTATCTGGACCAGACCGACGGCACCGCCTGGATGGCGATGTTTGCGCTCAACATGATGCGCATCGCCCTGGAACTGGCCCTGGAGGACGATGCCTTCGAGGATATCGCCAGCAAGTTCTTCGAGCATTTCCTGTATATCGCCCAGGCGCTGAACGATATCGGCGAACGCGGCGTCGGGCTCTGGAGCGAGGCCGACAAATTCTTCCACGACGTGCTCAACCTCCCGGACGGGCGCACGCAGGAGCTCAAGCTGCGCTCGATGGTCGGCCTGACCCCATTATTCGCGGTCGAAACGCTGGAGCCGGACATGCTCAAGCGGCTGCCGCGCTTCACCCGGCGGCTGCATCTGTTCCTGAGCCGGCGCCCGGACCTGGCCGCCCTGGTTTCGCGCTGGGACGAGCCGGGCATCGGCGAGCGCCGGCTGCTGTCCCTGCTGCGCGGGCACCGTATGAAGCGGCTGCTGCTGCGCGTGCTCGACCCGGCGGAGTTCCTGTCGGACTATGGCGTGCGCTCGCTGTCGCGCTACCATCACGACAATCCCTACGTGTTCGACAGCGACGGCGCGCGCATCCATGTCGGCTATGAGCCGGGCGAGAGCCGCACCGAGATGTTCGGCGGCAACTCGAACTGGCGCGGCCCGATCTGGTTTCCGATGAATTTCCTGATCGTCGAAGCCCTGGACCGGTTCCATCATTATTACGGCCGCGATTTCGTGGTTGAATGCCCGACCCGGTCGGGCCGGTTCCGGACGCTGCGCGAGGTCGCCGACGAGATCTCGACCCGCCTCGCACGGCTGTTCCTCAAGGATGCCGATGGCCGGCGGCCCGCCCATGGCGGGGACGAGATGATGCAGAGCGATCCGAATTTCGCGGGCCTGGTGCTGTTCCATGAGTATTTCCATGGCGACAGCGGCAAGGGCCTCGGCGCGTCGCACCAGACCGGCTGGACGGGGCTCGTGGCCAATCTGCTGGCGCGTCGGGCGTCTGGCAAGCACATCACTGGAGGGTGAACCCGCGTTCCTTATCCTGCCATGCTGGGAGCTGAGCTTGAACACGGACAGGCCCGCGATCACCCGGGCCATCGGCCGATGAGCGAGCCGATCCTTCCATCCCTTGATCAGCAAGAACACATCGTCCGCGCGGCAGCCATGGCGTGAAGCCGGCCTTTCCCGCGATGAGGAAGGAAACAAGCCGTGTCCTCCACCCGGAACACGGAGCCGGTCGTGAGGTGCGGCGCATTGAGCGGCGGCTTGCCTACCGCGGCCCGGGACAGTAAGTGGAGGCGCCAACGGCGGATGCCCGCGGCAGGTGTCGGGAAAGCCCGTTCGAGGAGTGCTCCCGCCATGCCCGTTCCCGCCGGCGAATCCCTACACGGCCGTATCCACGAGGCCTTGGCCTTCGACGACGTGCTGCTGGTGCCGGCCTATTCCCAGGTTCTGCCCGCCGCCACCGACACGCGCACCCGGCTGACCCGCCGCATCTCGCTGAACATCCCGCTGATCTCGGCGGCGATGGACACGGTGACCGAGGACAAGATGGCGATGGCGATGGCCCAGCAGGGCGGCCTCGGCGTCATCCACAAGAATTTCGATGTGGCCGAACAGGCCGAGCAGGTCCGCCGGGTAAAGCGATTCGAGTCCGGCATGGTGGTCAACCCGGTCACCGTCCACCCCGACCAGACCCTCGCCGAGGTGCATGTGATCATGCAGCGGCATCGCATCAGCGGCCTGCCGGTGATCGAGCGCTCGAACCAGAAGCTGGTCGGCATCCTGACCAACCGCGACATGCGCTTCGAGAGCGATCCGGGCCGCCGCGTCGACGAATTGATGACGCGCGATCTGGTCACGGTCACCGACGGCGCCGATCCTGCCGAGGCGCGGCATCTGCTGCACAAGCACCGGATCGAGAAACTGCTCGTGGTGGACCGGGAAGGTCGCTGCACCGGCATCATCACCGTCAAGGACATGGACAAGGCCGTCGCCTACCCGCTGGCCAACAAGGACGAGCTTGGCCGGCTGCGCTGCGGGGCGGCGACCGGCGTCGGCGAGGACGGCTTCATCCGGGCGCGCGCGCTGATCGAGGCGGGGGTCGACGTGCTGGTGGTCGATACCGCCCACGGCCATTCGCGCGGCGTGCTGGCGGCGATCGAGCGGATCAAGACGCTGTCGAATGAGGTGCAGCTGGTGGCCGGCAACGTCGCCACTCCCGAAGGGGCGCGGGCGCTGATCGAGGCGGGGGCGGACAGCGTCAAGATCGGCATCGGTCCGGGCTCGATCTGCACCACGCGCATCGTCACCGGGGTCGGCGTGCCCCAGATC
>CAXTCT010000130.1:0-5819 GCA_964242565.1 uncultured Acetobacteraceae bacterium
CCCGCGTGCGGATGCCTGGCCCGGCGTGCCCGGCGCCGGCGTGGGTCCGGGACCCCGCTTCTTGCGCACTTCGACCTGGACCACTTTCGAGCGGCCGTGGCTGAAGCTCTGCCGGACAGATCCTGCATCGACAGTGCGTCCGACCTCCGTACGGCCGGCCGGCCGCAGGGAAAGACGCCCCTTCGCTTGATCCTGATCGTTGCTTTCGCTCATATGCCCGCCTGTTCCAACCCATCCGCGGGATCGTCCCGCCGGACCGGGACCGGCCGGCTGGCAGGGGCCAGACCGACAAGTCCCGCATAACGTCCATTCTCCGCGACAAGCCGGTCGGCCAAGGCCCCCGCCATCACGGCTACATGCACCACATGGTCACGGCCAAAGGCCGCGCCCAGTCTCGCTCCGGTCATGCATGACACGACCGGCAGATCGCGGGCACCGGACAGCAACCGCGTCCGCTCGTCCGCACTTCCATCCGACGCCTGGACGATCAGGCCGGCCTTGCGGGCCGTAATCCATTCCTTCGCCTTGCCGTAGCCGCTGACCGCCTGGCCCGCGCGTCGCGCCAGGCCGAGAAGATCAGCGATGCGATGCAGCAGACCTTCCTGCAGCATCCGGGCAAGATCGGGAGGGACCGTCACCGGTCCACGGGCGGCACGAGCAAATGCCCCTCGTGTCCGCGCGGTTTCTAGCACATCCCCTCTGGCACTCAACCACATTCCCCGTCCTGGCAGCCGTGCGAACAGATCAGGTGTCAGAACCCGTTCCGGCGAGACGACGAAACGGATCATCTCGGCGGGCGAGCCACGGGCACGGGTAACGATGCAGCGGCGCAGCGGACCGCGCTCGCCGTCATCCTCGTCGGCCGGCTCGGCGGGGCCTGGTTCAGTCGTGGGAAGCCTCCTCGTCGGCGGTCGCCTCGGCGCCCTCTTCCCGCGCGCCGGCTGCCGCCGTCTCGTCCTCGAACCAGTGCGCCCGCGCGGCCATGATGATCTCGTTGGCCGCTTCCTCGTCGATCGCATCGGCGCCGAGGATCTCGACCAGCTCATCACCCGCCAGGTCGGCGAGGTCGTCGAGGGTCTTCACCCCCTTCTCGCCGAGCATCACCATGGCCTGGACCGAGAAGCCGCCCATCTCGCCCATCTCGTCGGTGACGCCCAGCGCCACCCGCTTCTCGTTGAGCGCCTCGTCGCGCCGGACCAGGAAGGTCTCGGCCCGACGGATCAGTTCTTCGGCCACGGTCTCGTCGAACCCCTCGATCTCGGCCAGTTCGTCGACCGCGACGAAAGCCAGCTCCTCGACCGTGTTGAAGCCCTCGGTGACAAGCAGCCCCGCGATCACGTCGTCCACGTCCAGCGCCTCGACGAACTGGCCCGAACGGCGCCGGAACTCCTCCTGCCGGCGCTCGCTCTCCTCGGCCTCGGTCAGGATGTCGATGTCCCAGCGGGTCAGCTGGCTGGCGAGGCGGACATTCTGGCCGCGGCGGCCGATCGCGAGGCTGAGCTGCTCGTCGGGCACCACCACCTCGACGCGTCCGGCCTCCTCGTCCATCACCACCTTGGTGACCTCGGCCGGCGCCAGCGCGTTGACGACAAAGGTCGCCGCCTGCGGGCTCCAGGGGATGATGTCGATCTTCTCGCCCTGCAGCTCCTGCACCACCGCCTGGACGCGCGAGCCGCGCATGCCGACGCAGGCGCCGACCGGGTCGATCGAGCTGTCGCGCGAGATCACCGCCATCTTGGCGCGCGAGCCCGGATCACGGGCCACCGCCTTGATCTCGATGATGCCGTCATAGATCTCCGGCACCTCCTGTGCGAACAGCTTGGCCAGGAAGGCGGGATGGGTGCGGCTGAGGAAGATCTGGGGCCCGCGCGGCTCGTCCCGCACATCGTAGATATAGGCGCGCACACGGTCGCTGTTGCGGAAGCTTTCGCGCGGGATCAGCTCGTCGCGACGCAGCAGCGCCTCGGCATGGCCGATCTCGACCATCAGGTTGCCGTACTCGGTCCGCTTGACCGTGCCGTTGACGATCTCGCCGATGCGATCCTTGAATTCGTCATACTGGCGCTTGCGCTCGTATTCACGCACGCGCTGGACGATCACCTGCTTGGCGGTCTGGGCGGCGATGCGGCCGAAATCGATCGGCGGCAGCGGATCGACCAGATGCTCGCCGATGTTGATGTCCGGCTTGAACTTGCGGGCGATATTGACCGGGATCTGGGTTTCCTCGTTCTCCACCGTTTCCACCGCCTCGGTCCAGCGCGACAGGCGCACGTCCCCGGTCCGCCGGTCAATGGTCGCGCGGATATCCTTTTCGTGGCCGTACTTGGCGCGGCCGGCTTTCTGGATGGCCTGCTCCATCGCTTCCAGCACTTCCTCGCGGTCGATCGATTTCTCGCGGGCGACCGCATCGGCGACCAGCAGCAGTTCGGGACGTGAGACGGCAGTATCCATGATGATCCTCGAAGCCTCTCTAGTGCGTCTTGGGGTGCGGCTTGCGGCCGCGTGCCGGCGTGTCGCCGGGAAGCGCCTCGGTCTCGACCCCGGGCGGCGGCGCTCCCATCATCAGCGCCGACGCCGCGATCAGGGCATCCGTCAGCACCAGCCGGGCACGCCGCATCTCGGACAGCGGCAGCGACACCTCGGAGCCATCGTCGAGCCGCATGCGGCCTTGCCCGTCGGCGGCCCCGAGCACGATCCCCGTGAACCGCTTGCGGCCATCAACCGGAATATTGACCTCCGCCTTGGCTTGGTGGCCGGCAAAGCGGATCCAGTCCTTCGCCCGGGTCAGCGGCCGGTCGATGCCCGCCGAGCTGACCTCCAGATTCCACTCACCCGGGATCGGGTCCTCGACGTCAAGCAGGGCGCTGACGGCATGGCTGATCGTCTCGCAGTCATCGACGCCGATCAACGTGCCATCGGCGCGGTCGGCCATGATCTGCACGGTCGGCCGCTCGCGGCCCAGCACCGCGATGCGCACGAGTTCATAACCCAGCTCGGTGACCGCCGGCGCGATCAACGCGGCGATGCGGGCCTCGAGCCCAACCAGGTATGGAAGATCAGCATCCAAAAGCAAAAAAGGCGGCCCGTGACGGCCACCCCCCAAATACGGAAGATTAAAGTGTGCGTGCTACATAATCCCGTCGCGCGGTCTAGGCAAGCCCGCCAGGATCGCCTGCGGCTCGGGACAAGCCCGCCAGGGTCGTCCGGCTCCGGCCGCGCTTCAATAACGGAATGACAGTCGCGATCGCCGGGCCGGGCTGCCCGCACCCTTGTCGTTGCGAAGTGCTAACATAACCGTTAGAGCCGTGTTATGTTCGGACAAGCAAGAAGTCGGCGGCAGCTACTCCCTCCGGCATTGCAGGGGACAGCGATGAAGCATGATGATCCCGGAACCGCCCGTATCCTGGTCGTCGAGGACGATGATCATCAGAGAGAATCACTCGAGTCCGTGCTGGCCTGCCGTGGCTACAGGATAGAAACCGCCCGCAACGGCCTGGACGCCTTCGCCAAGGTCCGGGACGCTCACTACGACCTGCTTCTGGTCGACTACAACATGCCCGACATAGACGGCATCGCGACCGCCCGCCTGGTCCGCGACCTCAGGCAGGAGATCGACAGGCCGGCCTTGATCGCCTTCACCGGGACGCCGGACAAGGTCGCGGCCCGGGAAGCGACACATGAGCCGGTGTTCGACAGCGTCCTCGCCAAGCCGGCCAACCTGGCCGCGTTGACCGGCAGCATCGATCGGGAACTCGAGGCCGCGTCGAGGCGCGCGGCCCAGCTTCAGGCCGAGGCGGTTCCGCCCGTCGCGGAAAAGCCCGATGAAGCCGACCCGGATCCGAGCCAGCGCCGCATCCTCCTGGTCGAGGACGATCCGATGCAGCGCTATGTGCTGTGGCACATGCTCGAGCGCTACGGCTACACGGTTGACAGCGCGTGCGACGGCTTCGCGGCGGTCCGTATGACGCGCGAAACGAACTACGACCTCGTCCTGATGGATTATCAGCTCCCCGAGATGGACGGGCTGGCGACCGCGCGGCTGATCCTTGGTTCGCTCGGCGGCGAGACACGGCCACGGGTGGTCGCGCTGACCACGACGCCGGGCCTGCTGAACGAGCGCGAGGCAAGCACCGGCACGGCTTTCGACGAGGTCGTCGCCAAGGTGCCGGATCTGCCGGCGCTGCTGGCGACCGTGCGCCGGCACATGAGCTACGGGTCCCCGACCGGGGAATGGGTGAGCGACTGCCGGCCGTCGCGTCGCACCTGGCGAGCCTCGTACGCGGATTAGAAGATTGACCCGGATCTTGAGTGACATCGCGCGCTGGCTGTTCGATCCATCCGGTTTGACCCCGCACGGCTTCTGCCTGCTCTGGAAACCCGGCCTCATCTGGACGCACGCGCTCGCCGACGGCTTGATCGGTCTCGCCTATTTCACGATCCCGGTCGCGTTCCTGGTATTCATCAAGAGGCACCATGATTTCGCGTTCCGGCCTCTGGTCTGGCTGTTCGCCTCCTTCATCCTGCTCTGCGGCTCGGGACATTGGCTCGACCTGCTGACGCTCTGGGTACCGGCCTATGGCCTGGACGGGCTGGTCAAGGCGATGACGGCCATCGTCTCGCTGGTTGCGGCGGCCGCGTTGTGGAAGCTGATGCCCAAGGCGCTCGCCCTGCCTTCCGCGGCCCAGTTCCGGGCCGCCAAGACGGCCCTGAGCGACAAGAAACGGCAATTGCTGATGGCCGGGCAGATCGCCGGGGTTGGACATTGGAGGCTGGCCCTTCCGGGGCGGACGCAGCAATGGTCCGAAGAGGTGTTCCGCATATGCGGGCTCACGCCGGCGGCCAAGGCCCCCCACCTGGAAGCAGCGATCGCGCTGTATCATCCGGACGACCGCGAATTGGTGGCGCGGCTCTTCGACCGCGCGGTCGCCGAGGTCCGTGAGGTCAGGGCGCTGGCCAGGCTGATATGGCCGAACGGCGCGATCCGGCACGTCCAGATCCGGGCGATGCCCGAACTCGGCCAGGACGGCTCGGTCGTGGCGCTGTTCGGGGTGTTCATGGACATGACCGACCACCGCGAAGCCGAGGAGGCCAAGACCCAGGCCAGGCTGAACGCCCTCAACCTTCGCGCCCAGGAGGCCACCGAAGCATCGAACGTCCGGCTGCAGCGGCTGACGCTTCACCTGCACGCGGCGCGCGAACGGGCCGAGCAGGCCAATCACGCCAAATCGCGCTTCCTGGCCAGCATGAGCCATGAATTGCGGACGCCGCTCAACGGCATCCTCGGCTACGCACAGCTCCTGCGCATGGACGGCGACCTCAATCCGGTTCAGTCGGCGCGGGTGGACGCGATGATGGGCGCCGGCACGCACCTGCTCGACATGATCGACCACGTGCTCAACCTGTCCGAGATCGAAGCCGAACATATCGAGCTGCAGCCCGCCGACCTCGATCCGCATTCCATCGCCGGCGCCTGCCTCGATCTCGTGCGGCCCGCCGCCGAGGCCAAGGGCCTGGCGCTCGACGTGGTTTCCGCGCCCGACGTGCCGGCGCACGTCACCGCCGACCCCACCCGCCTGCGCCAGGTGCTGCTCAACCTGATCGGCAATGCGGTCAAGTTCACCGAAGCCGGCTCGGTCACGTTGCGCCTGCTGCTGACAGCGGATCGGACCGGCCTGCGCATCGAGGTGGTCGACACCGGTCCGGGCATCGCCGCCGACCAGCAGCATCGCCTGTTCCAGGATTTCGAGCGGATCGACACCAACGGCGGCGGCGGGGGCGCCGAAGGGACCGGCCTCGGCCTCGCCCAGGTTTATGGGTTC
>CAXTCT010000131.1:0-5744 GCA_964242565.1 uncultured Acetobacteraceae bacterium
AGCAGGAACGTCGCCGCCGAGCTGGCGCTCAGTTCCAGCGCCACGCCGAGCGCCGCGGCGGCCCCGGCATTGGCGCCGAACGGTTCCATGGCAGCGAGAAACGCCGGCGCCATCATCAGCCCGAGGCCGGTGAAGATAACCAGGGTGAGCAGCATGAACGGCCACAACGCGGTCATTCCCGCCGTCACCAGGCCGGCCAGCGTGAGCGCGGCGACGCTGATCCCGAGGGTGGCGCCACCGATCAGCCGGCGCACGCCGAAATAGCGCAACATCGGCGCGTTGAACTGGCTGATCCCGATCAGCGCAATCGCGTGCAGGGCGAACACGATGCCGTAGAGGATCGGCGAAAGCCGGTGCAGGGTCACGAAGACGAACGGCGAGCCCGAGATGAACACGAGCAGGATCGATTGCGCGCAGGCGGCGATCAGGATCGGCACGATGAAATGCCGGTTGCCGACGAGCTGGAGATAGGTGAACAGGATCCGCACCGGCCCGCTGCCCACCCGGCGCGAGGGCGGCAGCGTCTCGGGGAGCATGCGCGCGGTCATGATCGCGACCAGCCCGGTGATGACGATCAGGACGCCGAAGATCAGCCGCCAGGAGGTGAACTGCACCAGGACGCCGCCGAAGGCCGGCGCCAGTATCGGCGAGACGCTCAGGGCCAGCATCGCCAGCGACATCAGGCGCGCCGCGTCGGGGCCGGTATGCTCGTCGCGTATCACCGCCATCGGGACCACGGCGGTCGCGGCGGCGCCGAGCCCCTGGATGAAGCGGGCGGTAATCAGCGTGTCGATCGTGGGCGCGAAGGCCGCCGCCGCACAGCCGGCGACAAACAGCGCGAGCCCCACGAAAATCGGCGCCTTGCGTCCGAACGCATCGGACAGCGGTCCGTAGAAGAGCTGGCCGATCGCGAGCGAGAGGAAATAGCTGGTCATGCTGAGCTGCACGAGGCCGGGACCGGCATGCAGGTCGCGCGAGATGGCGGCAAAGCCCGGGACATACATGTCGATGGCAAACGCGCCGACCGCGATCAGCAGGCCGAGGACGGTCGCGCGGCGTGGCAGGGATTGGGCGGACAATGCGGCGACGCCTTGACGTGAAGCGTGCCGGGCACGTGGACGAGACGTCTACGCGAGCCCGAACGCACCGCCAAGAAATGATCCGGAGTTGCCTGGATAGGCCATCTCCAGGATGACCGGCGACTTGTCCTTGTCGCCGATGCCGGCGCGATCCTTCGGTGCGTCGCACGCTCCGGTCGCTACAAGGCTACAAGGCCTCGATGGATAGCCGTGCCGCGGTGGCCAGCTTGTCCACGCGCTCGTTGTTCTCGTCCCCGGAATGTCCGCGCACCCAGCGCCACGACACCTCGTGCCGCCTGGCCGCATCGAGCACGCGTCGCCACAGATCCATGTTGGCGACCGGGTCTCCGGACGCATTGCGCCAGTTGCGCCTGACCCAGCCGGTCGACCAGCGCGTGACGCCGTTGCGTACATATTCGCTGTCGGTGTGCAGCATCACGACGCATGGGCGCGACAACGCTTCCAATGCCTCGGCGGCCGCGGTCAGCTCCATCCGGTTGTTGGTGGTCTGGAGCGCATTGCCGCTGAGCTCGCGCTCGACCTCGCCGAAACGCAGCAGCGCCGCCCAGCCGCCCGGTCCCGGGTTGGGCTTGCAGCCGCCATCGGTCCAGACCTCGACGCGCTTGCCGTCCGCCTCAGAACCCATAGGCGCTCACGTCCTTCGCCGCGAGATGGAAGCGCAGGCGCCTGAGGTAGTCGAGCGGGTTCTTCGGGGTGACGAAAGCGCCTCGCGGATGGTTCAGCCAGTCATGCAGCCGGGTCAGCAGGAAGCGGATCGCGGCCCCCTGCGCCAGCGCCGGCAAGGCGGCGCGCTCGGCCGCCTCCAGCGCGCGTATGCTCTCGTAGCCGCTGACCAGAAGACCCGCCTTGGTGACGTTGAACTGCCAGTCGGGCTCGAAGCACCAGGCGTTCAGGCAGACCGCCAGATCATAGGCGAGCAAATCGGTGCAGGCGAAGTAGAAATCGATCAGGCCGGAAAGCTGGCGCCCGAGAAAAAAGACGTTGTCGGGAAACAGATCGGCATGGATCTGCCCGCGCGGCAGTCCCGCCTGTGGCCACGCGGCGAGGATGCCGTCGAGCGCCTCGTCCAGCTCGCTGATCAGCCCGGCCTGCACCGTGTCGCCGCGTGCCCGGCTAGGCTCCAGCAGGGGTCGCCACGCCTGCGGACCGAGGGCATTCGGACGCACCGCCTCGTAGCCGAGGCCAGCCACGTGCAGCCGTGCCAGAGCCGCGCCGAGCTGACGGCAATGCTCCGGCCGGACCCGCCTGGGCCAGACCCCGGGCAGGAAGGTGGTGATCGCGGCGGGACGGCCGGCCAGACGCCGCAACGCCTCGCCGTCCTGTCCGGGCACCGGCAGCGGGCAGGAGATGCCCTGTGCCGCCAGATGACGCATCAGGCCCAGGAACCAGGGCAGTTCGCCCGGATCGACGCGCTTCTCGTACAAGGTGAGGATGAAATCGCCGCTGGTCGTGCGCAGCGAGAAATTGCTGTTCTCCACGCCTTCGGCGATCCCGCGAAAGGCGACCAGGGCGCCGATGCCGTATTCGAGCAGAAACCCGGCCAGCGCCTCGTCGGTGACGTCGGTGTAGACCGCCATGCCCGCTATGGGTCAGCCCAGCGGTGCGGGGAGCTTGAAGATCACGTCTTCCAGCTTGACCGTCCGCTCCTCGATCTGCAGGGCGAAGCGGGCCGCCAGCGCGTTGACCATCTCCTGCACCAGGGCTTCCGGAGCCGAGGCGCCGGCGGTGATGCCCAGCGTGTCGACGCCTTCCAGCACGGACCAGTCAAGATCGCGCAGGGTCGGCACCAGCAGCGCCCGCGGCGTGCCTGACCGCTCGGCCACCTCACGCAGGCGCTGCGAGTTCGATGAATTGGGGCTGCCGATCACGATCACCAGGTCGCAGCCGGGCGCGATCGCCTTGACCGCTTCCTGCCGGTTGGTGGTGGCGTAGCAGATATCCTCGCGCTTGGGTCCCTCCAGCAGGGGAAAGCGGCTGCGCAGGACCGAGACGATCTCCGCGGTGTCATCGACCGAAAGCGTGGTCTGGGTGATGAAGGCCAGACGCTGCGGGTCGGCCGGCTGCACCCGTCGCGCCTCCCCGGCGTCCTGTACCAACGTCACCGCGCCGGACGGCAGCTGCCCCATGGTCCCCACCACCTCGGGATGCCCGGCATGGCCGATCATCAGGATGTGGCGGCTCTCTGGACCGCCGTCGGCATAATGCCGCTCGGCCTCGCGATGCACCTTGCTGACCAGCGGGCAGGTGGCGTCGAGATAGAGCAGGTTGCGCCGCTGCGCCTCGGCCGGCACCGATTTCGGCACGCCATGGGCGGAAAACACGACCTGGCCGTTGGCGGGCACCTCGTCGAGTTCCTCGACGAAGATGGCGCCTTGCGCCTCGAGCTGCTCCACGACGGTGCGGTTATGCACGATCTCGTGGCGGACATAGACCGGTGCCCCGTAGCGCCGGATGGCCTCCTCGACGACCCGGATCGCACGGTCGACCCCGGCGCAGAAGCCGCGCGGCCCTGCCAGCAGCACGCGCAACGGACGCAACTTCCCGTCCCGCGCGGCCGCTTCCATGGATGCTGGCAAATCGACGATCTGGTCCGGCATGGTGTTCCCCAAACGAGCAGGGGGCAGTATATGGCCCTCGCGTGATGAATGCGACCCTGTGCCCCGTCCCGGGGCTCTGCCTACAGGCAGGAACGGCCGAAAGTCGAGAATGAAACTGTCCGCGTCCGTGGCCCGCCTGATCCCTGTCCTCGCCGGGCTGGCCCTGCTTTCCGGTTGCGGACCGGACGATCCCAATGCGTTCGCACCGGATTGCGCGCCGGTCGGCATCCTGTCCGATGGGGCGGACCTGACCGTCTATGCCGGCCCGTCGCACGACATCTCGACCCTCGTGACCCAGGCCAGCGTGGTCGGCGTCAACGGCAGCTGCAGCAATGCCGAGAAGGGCCACGCGCTGCACACCAGCGTCAGCGTGGTGATCTCCGTGATGCGCGGCCCGGCGGCGAGCCAGCGCGACGTCACCATCCCCTATTTCATCGCGGTGTTGCGGGGCGGCACCATCGTCAGCAAGCATGACCTCGGCATCGAGGCGCATTTTCCGCCCAACGTGGATCGCCTGGCCCTGAGAAGCGATCCGCTGGTCCTGGAACTGCCGATCTCGCGCCGGATGAGCAGCGACAGCTATCGTCTCGAGGTCGGGCTGCAACTTACGCCCGAGCAGCTCGCCTATAACCGCGAACATCCACCTCGCTAGGAGGTCCTTCGATGATCCGTTCGCACGGCCATCCGGGGCGGCTCTCGGCGCTTCCGCCGCTCACGGACCCTCAAGGACACGACCGGAAGGACGTTCCCAAACCCGCCCTCCGAATACCCTCGAAGGACATATCTCATGGCAGAGATCCGCTACACCAAGGAACATGAATGGGTCCGTCTCGAAGACGACGGCACCGCGACTGTCGGCATCACCGATCACGCCCAGGAGGCGCTGGGCGAAGTGGTGTTCGTCGAGCTGCCCAAGGCCGACCGCGAGATCGCCGAGGGCGAGAGCTGCGCCGTCGTCGAGAGCGTCAAGGCTGCCTCGGAAATCTACGCTCCCCTCGCCGGCACGGTGCTCGAGGCCAACGAGTTGCTGATCGACGATTCCAGCCTGGTGAACCGCGATCCCGAAGGCGAAGCCTGGTTCTTCCGCATGGAACCCTCGGACCCGGATGCCTTCAACACGCTGATGGACGAAGCCGACTACGAGGCGTTCCTGGAGACGATCTGATCAGTTCCTGCGAGCGGCGGCCTGGATCGCGCGGGCCGCGTCGAGGGTCTTGCGGACGTGGCCGTCCGGGTTCATCGCGCTGTAGCTCGCAACGATGGTGCCATCCTGGGCGATCACGTACGAGGTGCGGCTGGCGTAAGCATGCACGATCGGCAGCCGAGCATCGAAATTCCGCGCGATCGAGCCGTCGCTGTCGGCGGCAACCGGAAACCTGCCCTGGCATTCGCTGACCGAGAATTTGTCCAGCGTCTCGATCTTGTCCTCGGAGACGCCGATCACGCTGGTGCCGGCCGCCTTGAAGTCGGGCATCGCGGCAGCGAAGTCATGCGCCTCGATGGTGCAGCCTTTGGTGAAGGCGGCCGGATAGAAATACACCACCACCGGTCCATGCTTGAGCGCATCGGCCAGCGAGAAATCGAACTGCCTGCCCGCCAGCGCCGCCTGTGCGGAGAAATCCGGCGCCTTGGCCCCTACCGGCAAGGCCGCATGGCCGGCGGCCGGGGCCAGTGCGAGCATGCAGGCGGTCAACAAGGGCCGGCTGGGCGGCCAGGTCAGGACTGAGCGTCGGGAGAGACAACCATGCATTCGGAGCGTCCTCGGCTGAGCCGTTGGCAGGCCTGCATGGCATCATCCCGCGACAGGCCGGTCAAGCGCGCGCGGTAGATCCGCCCCCCATTTCTGGCCGACCGGATGCCGGCGATCTCGGTATGGGCTTCGGAGGCGAGAACATGCACGCGCGAGCGCGCGCTGCCGGCCGCCTCGCTGGCCTGCCCGACCGTGCCGAACGCGCCGACCTGGATGGCCCAATCATGCGGCGCCCAATCATGCGGCGTCCCGTCATGCGACATTCCGGACCTGAAGTGGCCGCTCGGCACCGGCACG
>CAXTCT010000132.1:0-5715 GCA_964242565.1 uncultured Acetobacteraceae bacterium
CGGGGGGGCACTCCGCCCGGAAGCAGGATGCCCCACATGCCGGGCAGGAACAGCAGCCAGCTGCCGATCGGCCGGTCGAGGCGGGCCAGCAGCGCGAAGGCGCGCAGCTTTGGCGGCAGGTGCGCGATCCAGCCGGTGGAGACGATGTCGGTATGCGCTGTCAGTTGGTCATCTTTCCTTTGGGCTCGTCTTTCCCCGGAGCCGCGTTCGCCGCTATGCGTGCCCTCCAATGCTGCGCACGCCGGAGGCGGTCAACAGGGAAGGCGCCGAACCCATGCAGGACCAGCCGCGGCTTTATGTCGATCCGGCGCAGACGACGCTCCAATCTGGGCTCGAGCTTTCGATGCGCGAGGACCAGGCGCATTATCTGGGCAACGTGCTGCGTCGCGGGATCGGCGACGGGGTCCGGCTGTTCAATGCCCGCGACGGCGAATGGCAGGCGGCGATCACGAGCCTGCACAAGCGCGGGCGCGGCAGGTTCGACGTCACCACCCTGGTTCGCCCCGCGGCGGTCGAGACCGGCCCATGGCTGCTGTTCGCTCCGGTCAAGCGCGACGCCACCGACCTCGTGGTGCGCATGGCCACAGAGCTTGGCGTGAGAGCAGTGCGGCCCGTGCTGACCGATCGCACCAACAACGCCCGCACAAACACCGGCCGGCTCCGTGCCATCGCGATCGAGGCGGCGGAACAATGCGAGCGGCTGAGCGTGCCGGCCATCGCCGAACCGGCGCGGCTGGCCGCGGTGCTGGCCGACTGGCCGGAAGGTCACAGGCTGCATGCCGCGATCGAGCGGCTCGATATCGCCGAACCGGCGCGTGGGGGCGCGCCGGGCGACGGCCTGCTGATCGGCCCGGAAGGCGGGTTCACCCCGGGGGAGCTTGACGTGCTGCGCGCCCATCCCTTTGTTACGTTTGTGGCGTTAGGCCCGCGCGTCCTGCGGGCGGAGACGGCGGCGATTGCGGGGCTTTCGTGGCTGCAAGCGGCCCGTGAAGGATGGGGAGCCGAGCCGGGGGGGCTGGCAATCGACCGTGCGTCGTCGCATTGAGTGCGCAAAGACCGAGTTTCATCTACCAACCGGGTGGCGGGCCATTGGCTTCGCTGCCGCCAGCCATGCCCGCGGAGCCCGATGTCGAACCCAGGTGACCAGGATACCACCCCGATTGCCTCAGGTCCTGGCCTGGCGGTTCAACTCGCCGAGCATCTGGCACTTGGCTGCAAGCCGCGCGAACAGTGGCGGATCGGCACGGAGCACGAGAAGTTCGGCTTCCGCCGCCGCGACCTGTTGCCGCCGCCCTATGAGCCGGACGGCATCGGGGCCGTGCTGGCCGGACTAGAGCAGGGCTCGAAGGGCGCGTGGACGCCGATCCACGACCACGGGCATCTGATCGGCCTGAAGGGCAGCGGCGCGAAGGCCGGCGGCTCGGTCTCGCTGGAACCCGCCGGTCAGTTCGAGTTGTCCGGCGCGCCGCTGGCCAGCATCCATGAAACCGCGGCCGAGATGGCGGCCCATTTCGAGGCCGTGCGGATGGTGGCCGGGCCCAAGGGCCTTGGTTTCGCGCCGCTCGGCTTCCATCCCACGGCGACCGCCGCGCAGATGCCGTGGATGCCGAAAAGCCGCTACGCCATCATGCGACGCTACATGGCCCAGGTCGGCAGCCTCGGGCTCGACATGATGCAGCGCACCTGCACCGTGCAGGTCAATCTCGATTTCGGTTCCGAGGCCGACATGCGCCGCAAGCTGCAGGTGTCGCTGGCGCTGCAGCCGGTGGCGACGGCCCTGTTCGCGAACTCGCCCTTCCGCGACGGCAAGCCGAACGGGCTGATGTCGGGACGCGCCCAGGTCTGGACCGATACCGACAATGCGCGGTCCGGCATGCCCGCCTTGTTCTTCGAGGAAGGCTTCGGCTTCGAGCGCTTCGTCGAGTGGATCCTCGACGTGCCGATGTATTTCGTCAGCCGCGACGGGGCGCTGGTCGATGCCTCGGGCCTGTCGTTCCGGCGCTGGCTTGCCGGCACCGAGCGGCATTTGGCCGGCCTGGTTCCGACACTGGGCGATTTCGACGATCATATCACCACCGCCTTCACCGACGTCCGCCTCAAGCGCTTCCTGGAGATGCGCGGAGCGGACGCCGGCAGTCCGGCGATGATGGCGGCGCAGTCCGCCCTCTGGGTCGGGCTGCTGTATGACGAGGCGGCGCTGCAGGCGGCGCAGTCGCTGGTGCGGCGGCATCCCTGGGCCGACTATATCGACCTCCGCGCCCGGGTGCCGCGGGAAGGCCTCTCGGCGCGCTGGGGCGGCGGCAGCTTGCGCCAGCTCGCGGGGGACATGGTCGCCATCGCCACCGACGGGTTGCGCGCGCGTGGCCTGGACGAGCAGGACGCCCTGGAGCCGCTCCGGGTGATCGCCGGGGGCGGTCCGACGCAGGCCGAGCATTGGCTGCAGCGCTACCACGGCGCCTGGCAGGGCGACGTGTCGCGCATCTGGGCGGAGGCGGAGATCTAGCGAGGCGATGAGCGATCCCATGACACGGCGCAGCGTCATTCTCGCAACCGGTGCCCTGGCTGTGGGCAGCCTGCCGGCGCAGGCCGCCCCCGCACCGGCTTCCGTCGTCAAGCTGCGCCTGATCGAGACCTCGGACCTGCATATGTTCGTCTATGACTACGACTATTATGCCGGCCGGCAGGACGACACGGTCGGGCTGGCCAAGGTCGCGACCCTGTTGCAGGCCGCACGGGCAGAAGCGCGCAACACCCTGCTGTTCGACAATGGCGACATCATCCAGGGCAATCCGCTCGGCGACTACATGGCGCTGCCCGGCCATCTCAAGCCGCCGCATGGCGATACCGGCGGCCATCCGATGTTCCGGGCGATGAATTTGCTCGGCTACGATGCGGCCACCTTCGGCAACCATGAATTCAACTACGGCCTCGATTTCCTGGCCGAGGCCCTGCGCACGGCCAACTTCCCCTTCGTCTGCGCCAACATCGAGACCCTCGACGGCGAGCCGTTCGCCACACCCACCATGGTGCTGCGGCGGCAGGTAACCGACGAGGCGGGGCAGGCGCATGCCCTGCGCATCGGCGTGATCGGCCTGGTGACGCCGCAGATCATGATTTGGGACAAGGCCAGGCTCGAGGGCCATATCCGCACCACCGACATCGTCGAGGCGGCACAGCGCCATCTCCCCAAGCTTCGCAGTCAGTGCGACCTGGTGATCGCCCTGTGCCATTCGGGCATCTCGGCCTCCCCCTGGCAGCGCGGCGAGGAAAACGCCTCGCTGCACCTGGCCGCTTTGCCGGGGATCGACGTGGTGTTCACCGGGCATGCGCACCGGGTCTTTCCGGGGTCGGATTACTCCGGCTTGCCCGGGATCGACGCGGTGCGCGGAACCCTGGCGGGCAAGCCCGCGGTGATGCCGGGCTTCTGGGGCAGTCATCTCGGGGTCATCGACCTCATCCTGCGTCAGGACCCGGCCGGGGAGTGGAGGATCGACGATTTCCACGTCGAGCCGCGGCCGATCTACCGGCGCGACGGCCGCAAGACCGTTTCGCTGGCGTCGGACGCAGCGCCCGTGCTTGCCGCCGCCGCCCCGGAACATGCGGCGACCCTGCGCTGGATGGAGCAGCCGGTCGGCAGCACCACGCTGCCGATCAACACCTTCTTTTCGCTGATCGGCAGCGACCCGTCCGTGGCGCTGGTCAATGCGGCCCAGCTCTGGTACGCGCGCCCGCTGCTTGCCATGACCCGCTACGGCAAGCTGCCGCTGCTTTCCGCGGCTGCCCCGTTCAAGGCGGGAGGCACCGGACCGGGCGCCTTCGTCGACATCCCGGCCGGCCGGATGGACATGAAGGACATCGCCGGGATCTATCAGTTCGCCAACACCGTCTGCGCCGTGCGGGTCAGCGGCGCCGAGGTGCGCGAGTGGCTGGAGCGTGCGGCCACGATCTTCAACCGGATCGATCCCGGCGCCAGCGGCCCGCAGATGCTCGCGAACGCGGGCGTGCCCAGCTACATGTTCGACGTGATTTCCGGGGTCACCTACGCCATCGACCTGTCCCAGCCGCAACGCTATGGCCCGGAGGGACGGATCACCGACCCTGCGGCGCACCGAATCGTCGATCTGCGCTTCCAGGGCCGCCCGATCGATCCGGCACAGGCGTTCATCGTGGTGACCAACAATTATCGCGCCGATGGCGGCGGCAGCTTTCCCGGCACCGGCTCGGACCGCGTCGTGCTGGCGGCCCCCGACCTCAACCGCGACGTGCTCGTGCGCTACGTGATGCAGCATCAGCCGGTCATGCCGGCATCCGTGCCGGTCTGGCATTTCGCGCCACTGGGCAAGCCGGTCCTGGTCGCCTTCAACGGCAATGCCAGCACCGCGGCCTATCTCGGCACGCATCCCGACGTCCGTCGCCTCGGAGACGGCGCCGGCGGCTTCGTGCGCTACGGCCTGTCGCTCAACTGATCCAGGTTTGGCGCCTGATCCAGCCGGGCCGACAACAGGGACAGGATGCGGTCCCGCCGTGAAACCAGGCAGGCCGAGACGGCCGCGCCGCGGCCTTCGCGGACCATCCCGTCACCGGCGACCGTGATGCGCAAGGGCTGCATCGGGCAGAGCTCCGGCGCGATCATCACCGCGACCGGCACCACGTCGAACAGCAGCGGGGTCGTGCCCCAGCGATTAAGGGCGGCCCATTGCGCATAGGCCAGCGCCAGCGCGTCGGTCAGGCCGCTGCCTGACGCGAAGATGCGGTTTCGCGCCTTCTCGCCGAGCGCGATCTCGGTCGAATCGAGCGGCAGCAACGACACCTTCACGCCGGACGCGAGCAGGCGACGCATCCCGTCCGGGTCGCTCGCCACATTGTATTCCGGCTCGGGCTTGCCGCCGCCATAGCCGATGCGGATCGAGCCACCCATCATCACCACGCGGGCCAGACGCCTGAACGCGACCGGGTCCCGGGCGATCATCGCGCCGATGTTGCTCGGCGGCGCCAGCGCCAGCAAGGTGATGCTGCCCGCCGGATGGCTACGCAACTGCGCCAGGGTGAAGCCGACCGCATCGGGCCACTGCCGCACCGGCTCGCGACGCGCCAGCCTGGCCTGGGTGAACAAGGTTCGCGGCGCGGTGGGTGGCCCCGCGCAGACCGGGATCATGGGCCGGCCGGCCTGGCGCAGCATCCATTCCACCAGGCGCGCGCGCAAAGCGGTGTCGCCGAATGCGGTGGTGATGCCGAGCACATGCAGTTCCGGCGAACGCAGCAGCAGGGCGATGGCGAAGCCATCGTCGATATCGTCGCCAGGGTCGGCATCGACGATCACGTCCTGCGTCGCCGCACGGCCCGCCACCGGAGCCGCGAAAGCCAGGAGTGCCGCCAGACACAAAGAAACCAGCCGGTGGAGCATCCGCGGTTATTGCGGCGCGGAAGGCCGCGGCGCAAGCTTCATGGCCATGGACCTGCCCTTCATCGACACCATCCTGCAGCCGCGCACACGGGATGCGCTGCCCATGCCGAAATCCGGTGACGCCTATCTGGCAGGAGGCACCTGGCTGTTCTCCGAGCCGCAGCCGGAGCTGCGGCGGCTGGTGGATCTCGCCGCGCTCGGCTGGCCGGCCCTGACACCGCACCCGCAAGCAGGGCTGGAGATCGCCGCCACCTGCCGCCTCGCCGAACTGGAGAATTTCGTGGCCCCCTCGGGCTGGCCGGCGGCAGCCT
>CAXTCT010000133.1:0-5695 GCA_964242565.1 uncultured Acetobacteraceae bacterium
CCACGCGCGCGGGTCCTGCTGCAGCAGGCCCAGCATTCCACCCGCCGCACGTAACGCGCCGGCCGCCTCGGCACCGCCGGCAAAGGCGGCATCGGCCAGACCGTGCAGCAGCGTGATCGCCAGCGGCGTGTTGATGTCGTCGCAAACTGCGTCCAGGAACGGCTCCGGCACTGGCCTTTCCGGTGCCTGCGGATGGCGTTCCAAAGCGCGATAGAAGCGGTCGAGCGTGCGCCGGGCCTCGGCAAGGGCGATGCGGGTGAAATTGAGCCCGGAGCGGTAATGCGTTCCCAGCAGCAGCAGCCGGAGCGCCTCCGCTGGCGTTCCGGCCAGTATTTCGCGCACGGTGAGGAAATTGCCCAGGCTCTTGGACATCTTCTCGCCATCGACCAGAAGCATGGCGTTATGCAGCCAGATCCGCGCGAAACCGCTGCCCGGATAGCCGCACAGGCTCTGGGCGCGCTCGTTCTCGTGGTGCGGGAACATCAGGTCGGAGCCGCCGCCATGGATATCGAAATCCTCGCCAAGATAGCGGTGCGCCATTGCCGAGCATTCGATATGCCAGCCGGGCCGGCCGCGTCCCCAGGGGCTGTCCCATCCCGGCAGCGCCGCATCGGAGGGCTTCCACAGCACGAAATCGCCCGGGTCGCGCTTGTACGGCGCCACTTCCACCCGCGCACCGGCCAGGAGTTCCTCCGGATCGCGGCCCGAGAGCCGGCCATATTCGCTGAAATGCCGCACCGAGAACAGCACGTGGCCGTCGGCCGCGTAGGCATGGCCGGAGCCGATCAGACGCTCGATCAGGGCGATCATGTCGCCGACATGCTCCGTCGCGCGCGGCTCGATGTCCGGCGGCAGGTTGCCGACCGCCTCGAGATCGGCATGGAAATCGGCGAGCGTCTGGCGGGTCAGCTGCTCGATGGGGATGAAGCTGGCGCGCGCGCGGGCGTTGATCTTGTCGTCCACGTCGGTGATGTTGCGCACATAGGTGACGCGCGGATACAACCGGCGCAGCAGACGCACCAGCACGTCGGCGGCGATCATCGCGCGCAGGTTGCCGATATGGGCGAGGTCATAGACCGTCGGACCGCAGTAATATAGCCGCACATGGGCGGGATCGATCGGCGCGAAGGCGACGTCGCTGCGGGTCAGGCTGTCATGGAGCGTAAGCTGGCGCATCGCCGCTTTCTGCGTCACAGCGGGCTCTGGCGCAACTGCGGGAATGACCGGGCCTTGTGGCGACCGGGCCGTGACGACGACCGGGAGAAGAACACGACCATGAGCGCCACGACAACCGACGAGGCCGGCCGTCATCCGGGCTGGCTGCCCTACCTCGTGGCCGCCACCTTCTTCATGGAATATCTCGACACCACCATCATCACCACCGCCCTGCCCCGCATGGCCGCGGATTTCGGCGTCACCCCGAACGCCCTCAGCCTCGGACTGGCCGCCTACATGCTCACCCTGGCGGTGTTCATCCCGGTCAGCGGCTGGGTCGCCGACCGGTTCGGATCGCGCACCGTGTTCGGCCTGGCCATCGCGGTGTTCACGCTCGCCTCCGTCGCCTGCGCGGGATCGACCGGCCTGTTGTCGTTCACCGCGGCGCGGGTGCTGCAGGGCCTGGGCGGGGCGATGATGGTGCCGGTCGGACGCATGATCGTGATACGCAACACCGAGCGGTCGCGCCTGATGCAGGCGGTCTCGACCATCACCTGGCCGGCCATCGTGGCCCCGGTGATCGGACCCACGGCCGGCGGCTTCATCACCACCTATGCCTCCTGGCACTGGATCTTCCTGCTCAACGTGCCGTTCGGGATCGCCGCGATCCTGGCCGTGCTGGCGATCGTGCCGCAGCAGCATGCCGACCGGGCGCGGCCGCTCGACCGGATCGGCTTCCTGCTCAGCGGCGCGACCCTGACCGCCTTGCTGTGCGGCACCGAACTGGCCAGCCGCGAGGAGGCCAGCCTGACCCTGGCGATCGGGCTTATCCTGGCCGGGATCGCGCTGGGAGCGGCGACGATGACGCAGGCCCGCCGGACCGCCCATCCGCTGCTCGATTTCAGCATTCTCGAAGTGCCCACCTATGCGGTGACCGTGCTCTGGGGCGGCCTCACCCGCATCGGCGTCGAGGCGGTGCCCTATCTGTCGCCGCTGCTGTTCCAGATCGGTTTCGGCCTGTCGCCGTTCCGCTCCGGCCTGCTTCTGCTCGCCACCGCGACCGGCAACCTCGGCATGAAGGCCTTCACCACGCCGGTGCTCAAGCGCTTCGGCTTCCGCGGCGTGGCCGTGGTCAATGGCGGCCTCGCGGGGCTTACGACCGGCGCGCTGGGCCTGCTGCTGCCGACGACGCCGCTGCTGGTCATGCTGGCCCTGCTGTTCGCCTACGGGCTTGCCCGCTCGATGCAGTTCACGCTGCTGGCGACCTTGGCCTATGCCGATGTCTCCGATGCCCAGAAGGGTCCCGCGAGCACGCTGTGGAGCACCAACCAGCAGATGACCATCGGCATGGGCATCGCCTTCGGCGCGGTCTGCCTGAGGGTGTCCTCGGTGCTGGGCGGCCATCGGGCCGGGCTGTTCACGCTGCCGGATTTCCATCGGGCCTTCGTGATGGCGGGCCTTCTCACGCTGGTTTCGGTCATCGGCTACATCCGGCTGCCAAGGAATGCGGGAAACCGGATCCGGTGACGGCCCAACCGCCTCCTCAAGCTGGCCGTTACAATATAAAGACAAGGCTGACTTTGCGCGCTACGAAGTGCGGGCCGCCCACGTGATGGTGAAGGAAGACGATGCAGCATCCCGATGCGCCTTTCTCGCAACGCCGCCAGATCGTGCCCGAAGACGCCGATGCCGCCGGGATCGTCTACACCCCGCGGATCGCCAATTTCGTCGTCGAAATTGTCGAGAGCTGGTTCGAGGACCGGCTCTCGATCGACCTCAAGGGCGGCGGCCCGCGCATCGTGTTCGCGTCGCTTTCCTGCACCTTCCTCGCCCCGATGCGGCCGACCGACACGCTGGAGATCCGGGTGGCCTTGTCGCGCATCGGCCGGTCGTCGCTGGGGTTCGAGATCGTCGGCCATCGCTCCACCGACGACCGGCTTTGCTGGATGGCCGAAACCGTCTGCGTGTTCATCGACAGGGAAAATTTCGCGAGCCTGCCGATCCCGAAGGAGTTGCGCGACCTGCTTCAGGCGGAAAAGGCGCTGACGGCGAAGTTCCCGTTCGCCGACCGGACCCTCGCCCTCTGAGGCCGGCCGCAATGCCGTTCAGCTTGCCGCCATGCGCAGCCGCCCGGCAACCCGTTCGCGTCCGATCAGCGGCAGCAGGTCACGCAGTTCCGGCCCTTTCTCTTCGCCGGTCAGGGCCAGTCGCAGCGGATGGAACAGCGCGCGCCCCTTGCGGCCGGATGCCTCGCGCAGCGCCTGCGTCCAGGCCGGCCAGGTGTCCGGGTCCCAGGGCTCGTCGGGCAACAGCTCCAGCGCCTGGGTGAGAAACGCGCCCTCTCCTTCCAGCGGTGGCGGCACGATGCTGCCGCCCACCACCTCCCACCAGTGCCTCGCCTCGCCGAGCAGGTCGAGATTGCCCCGCACCACCGACCAGAATTCCGGCGTCGCCGCTTCGGGCAGGCGCGCCGACACCGCCTCGAAGGGGAGCGCATGCATCACGCGACGGTTCAGCGACAGCAGCTGGCGCATGTCGAAGCGCGCCGCCGAGCGCGAGGTATGGGTGACGGCATAGCGCGCGGCGAGCTCGGCGATGGGCAGCGGTTCCGGATCGTCCGAGGTGCCGAGGCGGGCGAGGTAGGAGACGATCGCGGAAGCCTCGATGCCGTCCTGGCGCAGGGCACGAAGCGACAACCCGTCGAAGCGCTTGGATAATTTGCCGCCCGCCTCGTCGAGCAGCAGCGGCAGATGGCCGAAACGGAACGGGTTCGGATCAGCCCCGAGGGCCGCCGCGATGTCGATCTGGACGCCGGTGTTGGTGATGTGGTCCTCGCCGCGCAGGATGTCGGTGATCCCGGTGCGCAGGTCGTCGACCACCGAGGCGAAGGCATAGAGGATGGTGCCGTCGGCGCGTATCACGACCGGGTCGGAGATCGCGGTGAGCTTGACCTGAGTGCGGCCCATGACGAGATCGTCCCAGGCGACGACGCCATCGGTCAGCTTGAAGCGCCAGTACGGCTGCTTGCCGTTGGCCTCTGCCTGGGCGCGCTGTTCCGCGGTCAGGCGCAGCATGGCCCGGTCGTAGATCGGCGGCCGTTTCTGGCGCTGCCGGATCTCGCGCTTGGCGCGCAGCTCCTCCTCGCTCTCGAAACACGGATAGAGCCGGCCGCTGGCGCGCAGCCTGTCCGCCGCCGCCTGGTACTCCGCGACATGGTCGGACTGGCGGAAGCTCTCGTCCCACTCCAGCCCGAGCCAGCGCAGGTCGGCGCGGATCGCATCGGCATATTCCGCGCGCGAGCGCGAAATGTCGGTGTCGTCGATACGAAGCTGGAACACGCCGCCATGGCGCCTGGCATGCAGCGCGTTGGCCACCGCCTGGCGCGCGTTGCCGACATGCAGCAGACCGGTCGGGCTTGGCGCGAAGCGCAGCTTCAATGCGGCAATCCTCCATCGCCATCGCCATCGCCATCGCCATCCCTGTCGTCGTCACCGTCGATCGGGATCAGGGCGCCGTCCTCGTCGCGTCGCGGGTCGAGGGCGCGCCAGTCGCGCTCGATCTCGGAGGCGGGGCGGGACGCGAAATCATCGAGCTCGTTGACCGAGCGCCAGACCTGGTCGGCCGCCCCCATTTCAGGATTGGGCACCACCTCGGCATCTTCACCGAACGCGAACCATGCCGACAGGATCTCGCGGCTCGAGGCGCCGGGGATGCGGCACAGCTCGACGCTGTCGCGCACATAGGCGCGCGCGAAGGCGTTGGCGTGCATCAGGGTGGCAAACCCCTTGACCTCCTCGACGATGTTGTCCTCCGACGTGGCGGAAAGGTCGAGGATACGTACCCGCAAGCGATCCTCCGGTGCGGATGCGTCGCTCAAGAACCGGCTCCGCCGTCATGCTTCCCGTTTTTCCGCAACAGGAACTCCCGGCCGATCTTCACCCTTCTTACCTCGTCGTACGAGATGATGTCGGCGGTGGCGTAGGTCTCGCCCCAATGCTCTGGGATGAACGAGCCGGTGCCGACCACGTCGATCGGCGCGTGCGCGTCGGCCATCACCCGGCACTTGTCCACCCCGAAGCCGGACGAGGCCACGATGCGCACCTTGTCGAAACCGGCCTCGTCGAGCGCCTCGCGCATGCGCCAGATCGCGGCGGCCGAGACGCCGGTGCCGACCAGGTGGCGCAGTTCCGCGTCCGAGCGGAAGCGGCGAATCGTGCCGGGGGTATGACGTTCCAGCACCGCGTAGCTTTCCTGCGGACCGAGGCTCTCGAGAAAGCGGCCGCCATGGGTGTCGAGCCGCACCGAGATCCGGCCCGCTCCGGCCAGTTCCGCAAACGCCCGGCAGACCTCCAGCGTATCGCCGATTTCACGTCCGAAATAATCGCTCAGCACCGTGATGTCGGCGTCCGGGAAGGTCTCGTGGAACATCCGCGCCGCAGCCAGCGTGCTGCCGGCATAGCCGATCAGGGCATGCGGCATGGTGCCGAACCCGGCCGCGGTGCCATGGGGGGAGAAGGCGTTCAGCGGCTATCTCGGACCC
>CAXTCT010000134.1:0-5671 GCA_964242565.1 uncultured Acetobacteraceae bacterium
CGCCGGCTGGCCGGAGGCGGCCATGGCGGGAGCGTTGGGCATCCGCCTGGCCGGCCCACGGATCTACGCATCGGTGCCGGTGCAGGACGACTGGATCGGCGACGGCAACCGGCCTGCCATCGTCGGCGACATCGATCTAGCACTTGGCCTCTACCGGCGTGCCTGCGTCATCCAGTTCTGCGTGCTGCTGGTGATCGCGGCCCTGGCCTGGCGTGCATAGGAATGCCAGGCCGCAACTGCCCTCCGGAGCAATATCTATGGTTGCCGGAACGAATTGCCTGTCGTCGGCGGTCAGGACAGATAGGCTGCTCGCGATCACGAACACAGGATCGGTCAGCGCCTGGCCGGTCGGCATCAGGCAGAGGCTTCCAATGTCGTCCATCCCGCACCGGCAACCGATGCCTGAACTCAACGACCTGGACACGCCAGAGAACATCGAGGACCTCGCTTGCGTCATCACCTCCGAGGCGCGGGGCCTGAACGAGACCGCGCAGAAAATGGTGGGCTGGACGGTGGTCAACCGCATGAAAAAAGACCACCTGACGCGCGTGTCCGAGGTATGGGATGGATACGCGCACGGCCATTTGAAAATCGCAACAAGCAAAGCACTGGCCAAGGATATTCTGAACGGACGCGCATTGGACATCAGCCAGGGCGCCACGCATTTCTACACCCCGAGCGCGATGCCAAAGGAAGGCGAACCCCATTCCGGTTTCGACGTGCGCGGAGGATTGGAACGTGTGCCTGGCGTGACGAAGAATGGCAAGTCGGTGCAGAACTACCGGCCCGGCTGGGCAAAGCAATTTCAGGCTGTCTTCGTCCCAGGCGTAATGGAAAAAGACTTCAAGTTCTATAAGCATCCATGACCAAGCTATCCATCCTGCTCGGCGTGGCCGTTCTTGCCTGCGCCGCCGCCCCCGCCGCCAGGGAGGCGGCCGTGCCGTCAGCATCAAGCTGGAACCCGGACGAGACGGCGCCGATCGAGCATGATGTCGCCTCGGCCGCCGCCCATGCGCGTGCCACGCACTGCCGGACATCGTCCTGCAAGGCCATCATCATCATCCATGAATTGTCGGACATCGAGGAATATAAGATTGACCATGATATTGAAGGTCCGCACGGTGCCGTCCTGCTCATGCCTGGGAACTGGCCAAAGATCGCCGATCGGCGTCTGCACCGCTCGCTTCTCGATCATCCCGAGCGGTATGGGCCTGTCTGTGCGATGGCCGTAAAACTTGTCTCCCGCGTCCACCCTGGCGGCGAAATCTTCATCCCCGTAACGCTCCTGGTGCATGGTGTGGACATGGATTTGCGTGGCCATGGACACTGCGCGCAGGACTTGGTGACGGCCCTGCCGAGGGACCCGGCGAACGACCTGATCCGGATCAACGCGCGAGATCTATGCGTCTATGGCGATGAGAAACATGAGCGGTCGAAGGCTGCGTGTGCCGTTCTGGTCGAGGGCGTCGTGGAAAAGCAGTAGCGGCCGGCAACCGCAAGGCGGCCTCATCGCGACGGCCAAGCTGTTTCCGGAGTGCCGGAAAAGGGGTAGGGCCTCAGTTTGAAAGATCTCCCCTTGACGCGGCTAATATTTCCATTATCTTGGAGATATGGAGAAACTTTACGCCATCGCCGCCCTTGCGGCACTTGCCCAAGAGTCTCGCCTCGATATTTTCCGCCTCCTGGTGCAGGCCGGGGCTGAGGGCATGCCTGCTGGACAGATCGGCGACCAGCTCGGGCTGCCGAGTGCCACGCTCTCGTTTCATCTCAACCAGCTCAAGCACGCCAATCTTGTCACGTTCCGGCGTGAAGGGCGGTCGCTGATCTACTCGGCGGCCTATCCCGTCATGAACGATCTGCTCGCCTACCTTACTGAGAACTGCTGTCGGGGCGACGCCGCGGCCTGCGGTCTCGCCGCCTGTGATCCTGCGACCGCCAAGGAAGGGAAACCTCATGAAGCGCCTGCACGTCCACGTCTCCGTCGCTGATCTCGATCAGTCGATCCGGTTCTACAGCACGCTTTTTGCGGCTGCTCCCTCGGTGACGAAGTCGGATTATGCGAAGTGGATGCTGAGCGATCCGCTCGTCAATTTCGCGATCTCGACCCGCAGCGGGAAGTCTGGCTTCGATCACCTCGGCATTCAGGTCGAGACACCGGATGAGCTGGATGAGGTCTACGAACGGCTGCAACAGGCTGACCGCCCCGTCCTGAATGAAGGCGCTACCACCTGCTGCTACGCCAAGTCGGAAAAGGCATGGATCGCTGACCCGCAAGGCATGTCGTGGGAAACCTTCCTCACTTCTGGGGGAAGCACGCTCTACGGCGACAGCGCCGACCTCGGCCCGATCCGCGTGGAATCGGCTGGTGCCGTCTGCTGCATGCCCGAAACACCGCAAGGTGACTGCTGCGTTGCGAAGCCGGAGCTGACCGCCTGCTGTGAGGCAGCGTCATGAGCACAACGATCTACCACAATCCCGCATGCGGCACGTCGCGTAACGTCCTCGCGCTGATCCGCAACAGCGGTGAGGAACCGAACGTCATCGAATATCTGAAGACGCCCCCAAATCGCGACGAGCTGGTGAGCATCATTGAACGCATGGGGATCAAGGTGCGCGATCTTCTGCGCCGGAAGGGTACGCCTTACGACGAGCTGAAGCTCGATGATCCGGCCCTGTCGGATGACCGGCTGATCGACGCCATGATGGCGCACCCGATCCTCATCAACCGCCCCATTGTCATCACCTCCAAGGGCGTGAAGCTGTGCCGCCCATCGGAGGAGGTGCTCGACATCCTGCTTAATCCGCAACAGGGGCCGCTATCTAAGGAAGATGGCGAGGCAGTCGTTGACGTGCGCGGGCATCGCATCGCGAAGCCAAGCCCATGAGTGAAGTCTTCGCCGTAGCATCAGGCAAGGCGCGGTCCATGGGCACATTCGAGCGTTACCTCACGCTGTGGGTATTGCTCTGCATCATTGTCGGCGTCGGGCTCGGACAAGCCGCGCCGGGTGTCTTCCATGCACTTGGCACGGCAACCGTGGCCCAGATCAATCTGCCGGTAGCACTGCTGGTCTGGCTCATGATCATCCCCATGCTGCTCAAGATCGACCTGGCGGCACTCGGCCAGGTCAAAAGCCACTGGCGCGGCATCGCCACGACGGTTGGGATCAACTGGCTCGTCAAACCCTTCTCGATGGCGTTTCTCGGCTGGCTGTTTATCTCTCATCTGTTCCGCCCTTCGTTGCCCGCAGGCATGATCGACGGCTACATTGCCGGACTGATCCTGCTGGCAGCGGCGCCCTGCACGGCCATGGTGTTCGTGTGGTCGAACCTCGTGGATGGCGAGCCGCATTTCACGCTCTCGCAGGTGGCGCTCAACGACGCGATCATGATCGTCGCCTTCGCGCCGCTCGTGGCGCTGCTTCTCGGTCTCTCCTCGATCACCGTGCCATGGGCAACCTTGATCCTGTCCGTGGTGCTCTACATCATCGTACCGGTGATCGCGGCTCAGCTCTGGCGACGGGCGCTGCTGGCTCAAGGTGGAGAAGCCGCTCTTGGCCGCACCCTGCGGACACTCGCGCCGCTTTCGCTGTCGGCGCTGCTGCTGACGCTCGTTCTGCTGTTCGGCCTGCAGGGCGAGCAGATCATGCGCCAGCCCGTCGTGATCCTGCTGCTCGCGGTGCCGATCCTCATTCAGGTCTATTTCAATGCAGGCCTCGCCTACTGGCTTAACCGGAAGCTCGGTGTCGAGTGGTGTGTCGCGGGACCCTCGGCGCTCATCGGCGCCAGCAACTTCTTCGAGCTGGCGGTCGCAACGGCCATTGCCTTGTTCGGCTTCCAGTCCGGTGCCGCGCTCTCGACTGTAGTCGGCGTGCTGGTCGAGGTGCCGGTGATGCTGTCGGTCGTCCAGATCGTCCGCCGTTCCCGTGGCTGGTATGAGCGGGAGCGCGCGGCATGAGCCTACGTGTGCTCACAGATCCCGATCATTTGCCCGCACTCGACCTCAATAGCGTGCAGCCCCGCCCGGCGCTGTCGCTCGGATCTGGTGATCCGCCGCCGCGTATCCTGCTGCTCTATGGCTCGCTGCGGGAGCGGTCGTTCTCTCGGTTAGCGGTCGAGGAAGCGGCTCGCTTGCTGCGCTTCTTCGGTGCCGAGACACGCATTTTCGATCCATCGGATCTGCCTCTGCCCGACCAGGTGAAGGGCGATGATCATCCCGCCGTGCATGAGCTGCGAGAGCTGTCGCTGTGGTCGGAGGGGCAGGTATGGTGCAGCCCGGAACGACACGGCCAGATTACCGGCCTTATGAAAACGCAGATCGATCATCTGCCGCTTGAGTTGGGCGGCATGCGACCGACTCAGGGGCGTACCCTCGCCGTCATGCAGGTATCGGCGGGGTCTCAGTCCTTTAATACGGTGAACACGCTGCGGGTTCTGGGCAGGTGGATGCGCATGGTCGTGATCCCCAATCAATCTAGCATTGCCAAGGCCGATCAGGAGTTCGACGAAGCCGGACGCATGAGGCCGTCCGACTACTATGCCCGAATTGTCGATGTCATGGAGGAATTGGTCCGCTTCACCATCCTGCTACGGCCTCACATCGGCGTGCTGACGGATCGCTACTCGGAGCGGAAGGCGAGCATCAAGCTGCCGCCCCTCTGATGTTTCAAACTGAGACACTCCCGGAAAAGGATCAGGTTTGACAGGTCATGACCAAGCTATCCATCCTGCTTCGCGTGGGCGGCGCGTTGGCACGATCCAGGATCATGGGCGAATCATGTCATGAACTGTCCCCCGGCTATGCCGGAGCGGCGTCCCCTTTTCCAAAATCTTGTGATTGGCTGCTTAGGAGCATGGTGGTGGCGTGATGCTCGACGGGGAAATTGACCGATCGCGCGATGAAGCACATGGAGTGGGCCCGCGCATGAAGAGCCTCGGCTCCGGCCTTGTCGGAGCCGGCACGGAGGGTCACGTGGGGACGCAGCATGACGGAGGTGAATTGGCCGGCGCCGCCGGGCTCCTCGACCATCGTGCCTTCCGCCTCGTCTTCATATTTTTCTACCCTGATGCCTGCCTCCGCACAGAGACCAAGATACCAGAGCTTATGGCAGGCCGAGAGAGAGGCCAGGAGCAGTTCCTCGGGATTCCAGCGTGTCGGATCGCCTCTGAAACCAGGGTCCGACGATCCTTCAATGGCTGTCTTTCCAACGCCGGAGATCCGGTGCGCCCGGCTGTAGCCCTGATACGAGGCGGTGCCCGTTCCTTCGTTTCCGGTCCATGTCACCTGCACCGTGTAACGATGCTCCCTGCCAGGCATATCCTCACCCTCTTGCGGCCCCACGCGGTATGGCGCGATCCGCAGAATCCGCAAAGGGTCACATGCGGCGGGGAGGGCTCCGGCGGAGCCTATCCGGCGAGCCTCAGCAAGCGGTCGATATCGATATGTCGTTCCAGATGGGCCGCCAGCGCATCGAGGGCCGCTTCCACCCCGGCTTCATGGTCGCGCAACGGCGCCGCCAGTCCGAGGCGGCCGAGCCACCGCGTCCGGGCGATGTCGGCGCTGAACAGGCCGTGCAGGTAGCTGCCCTGGACACGGCCATCCTGCGACCGCGCGCCCTCGCCGCGCCCGTCCCGCAGGCGCAGCATCGGCCGCTGCGTGTCGGGTCCGGTGGTG
>CAXTCT010000135.1:0-5647 GCA_964242565.1 uncultured Acetobacteraceae bacterium
GGGCCGCGGTCGGACGGGCCATCGATGCCATCGAGGCCGCCTGCCGCAACAATGATGCGGCCGAGGCAACACGGCTGCTGCACGGTCTGGTGCCGGAATTCATCCATAACCCGCAAGGGCTGGCCGTTCCCCCCGCCGAGCCCTTCCTGGAGACCGCCGCGTCATGACCCCGATCGCGTTTCTCGATCTCAAGGCGCAGCAGGCGCGCATCGAACCCGCCCTGCGGGCACGCATGGAGGCGGTGCTGACGCATTGCCGGTTCGTGCTGGGCCCGGAGGTGGGCGAACTGGAAGACCGGCTGGCCGCCTATTGCGGAGCCGGCGCGTGCGTCGGCGTCAGCTCCGGCACCGATGCCCTGCAGATCGCGATGATGGCCGAGGGGATCGGCGCCGGCGACGCGGTGTTCCTGCCGGCCTTTACCTATACCGCCACGGCGGAGGTGCCTCTGCTGCTGGGGGCGACCCCGGTGTTCGTCGATGTCGATCCGCGCAGCTTCCAGATCGACGTCGCCTGCCTGGGCCGGCGCATCGAGGCGGTGCGGTGCCAGGGCCGGCTGCGGCCCCGGGCGATCATCGGAGTGGATCTGTTCGGCCAGCCCGCGCCCTGGCCGGAACTGCGGTCCATCGCCGCGGCGCACAAGCTGTTCCTGCTCGATGATTGCGCCCAGAGCTTCGGCGCCAGCCTGTCCGGACGCAAGCTGGGGCGCGAGGCGGACGCGACCGCGATCAGCTTCTTTCCCTCCAAGCCGCTCGGCGCCTATGGCGACGGCGGCGCGCTGCTGACCGACGACCCGGCGCGAGCGGAATTGTACCGCTCGCTGCGCAGCCATGGCGAGGGCGATACCCGCTACGAGGTGCTGCGCACCGGCATGAACGGACGTCTCGACAGCTTGCAGGCGGCCGTCCTGCTGGCCAAGCTCGACGTGTTCGACGCCGAGCTCGAACGGCGCGAGCAGATCGCCCGCTTCTACGATGCAGGCCTGCGCGGGCGGGTGGTCGTCCCCGCCCGCGTGGCCGACAGCGCCAGCGCCTGGGCGGTTTATTCGGTGCTGCTGGCCGATTCCGCCGAGCGCGAGGCGGCGCAGGCGCGTCTGCATGAGGCAGGCGTGCCGAGCGCCATCTATTATCCGCGGCCGCTGCATCATCAGCCGGCCTATCATGCGCATCATGATGGCACCCCGCTCGCGGTCGCGGAGGATTTGTCGGGCCGCATCCTCGCCTTGCCGATCCATCCGGATCTGACGGATGCGGAACTGGAGCGCGTCGTCGTCGCCTTGTGCGCGTGAGCGGACGAGCTTATTTGTCCGAGTAAACGCCCGGCCGAGAGATACGATGTCGAACAGCGACGATCTACCCCAGAAGCCCGATCCAGCCCCAAAGGCGGGCCTGCGTTCGCGTGCCTGGTTCGATAATCCGCACAACCCCGACATGACCGCGCTCTATATCGAGAGATACCTCAATTTCGGTCTGTCGCCGAAGGAGCTGCAGTCCAACCGGCCGATCATCGGCATTGCCCAGACCGGCTCGGATCTGTCGCCCTGCAACCGCCATCACCTGGTGCTGGCCGAGCGGCTGCGGGAAGGCATCCGCGACGCCGGCGGCATCGCGCTCGAATTTCCGGTGCATCCGATCCAGGAGACCGGCAAGCGTCCGACCGCGGCGCTGGATCGCAACCTCGCCTATATCGGCCTGGTCGAGGTGCTATACGGCTATCCAATCGATGGCGTCGTTCTGACCATCGGCTGCGACAAGACCACGCCGGCCTGCCTGATGGCGGCCGCGACGGTGAATATCCCGGCGATTGCGCTGTCGGTCGGCCCGATGCTGAATGGCTGGTTCCGTGGCGAGCGCACGGGGTCGGGCACCATCGTCTGGAAAGCGCGCGAGCTGCTGGCCGCCGGCGAGATCGACAATGACGGGTTCCTCAGGCTGGTGGCCTCGTCCGCGCCCTCGACCGGCTATTGCAACACCATGGGTACGGCGACGACGATGAACTCGCTGGCCGAGGCGCTTGGGATGCAGCTGCCCGGAGCGGCCGCCATTCCCGCGCCCTACCGCGACCGCCAGGAGGTCGCCTACGAGACCGGCCGGCGCATCGTCGAGATGGTGCGCGAGGACCTCAAGCCTTCCGACATCATGACCAAGGAGGCCTTCGTCAACGCGATCCGGGTCAATTCCGCGATCGGCGGCTCGACCAATGCGCCGATCCATCTGAACGGCCTGGCCCGTCAGCTCGGCGTCGGGCTGGAACTCGTGGAGTGGCAGTCGCTCGGACGCGATATCCCGCTGCTGGTCAATCTGCAGCCGGCCGGGGAATATCTCGGCGAGGATTTCTACCGTGCCGGCGGCGTGCCGGCGGTGGTCAACCAGCTCATGGGGCAGGGCCTGATCCACGAGGACGCGATCACCGTCAACGGGCGCAGCATCGGCGAGAACTGCTCCAGGACCGTGATCCAGGACGAGAAGGTCATCCGGCCGTTCGAGCGCCCGCTCAAGCAGAAGGCCGGCTTCCTGGTGCTGACCGGCAACCTGTTCCACTCGGCGATCATGAAGACCAGCGTGATCTCCGACGAGTTCCGGCAGCGTTACCTCGACAACCCGGACGATCTGGAAGCCTTCGAGGGCCGTGCCGTGGTGTTCGACGGACCGGAGGACTATCATTCGCGCATCGACGATCCCTCCCTGGACATCACCGAGACCGACATACTGGTGATGCGCGGCACCGGGCCGATCGGCTATCCGGGCGCCGCCGAGGTCGTGAATATGCGTCCGCCCTCCTACCTGATCACCCAGGGAATACACGCGCTGCCCTGCATCGGCGATGGCCGCCAGTCCGGCACCTCGGGCTCGGCCTCGATCCTGAACGCCTCGCCGGAAGCGGCGGCGGGCGGCAACCTCGCCTTGCTGCGGACCGGCGACCGGCTGCGCGTGGACATGCGCAAGGGCCGCGTCGACATGCTGCTGCCCGAGCACGAGATCGCCAGGCGGCGCGAGGCGCTGCAGGCGCAGGGCGGCTACCGTTATCCGGCCAACCAGACCCCGTGGCAGGAAATGCAGCGCGGCATGGTCGGCCAGCTCGAGACCGGGGCGGTGCTGGAGCCGTCGGTGGCCTACCAGCGGATCGCGCAAAGCAAGGGCCTCCCCCGGGATAGTCACTAGGAGCCAGGTTGGACGCCTGGAACAATGGCCAGCGCCGCCTCCCGAGATTGTGCATGAGGCGCAGCTGCATCCGCCCTGAACTACCAGGCGGGTTCCCGGTTTAACTTCATTGCCGATGCGTCGAATCGGCCAGACATGATGCAAGCCGGCTCAGACCGGCGACCGGGAGACTGCCAATGAGTAGCACCACTTTTCGGGCCGAACCGGTATCGGGCAACAGGAACAAGGCGTTCCTGACCGGGATCGTGGCGGCCCTGGCCGGGTTGATGTTCGGCCTTGATATCGGCGTGATTTCCGGGGCGCTCGGCTTTATCGGGCATGACTTCCACGTCGATGACGCGACCCAGGAATTCATCGTCAGCAGCATGATGTTCGGGGCGGCGTTGGGCGCCATCCTGGCCGGCTATCTTTCGGCCAGCTTCGGACGCAAGAAGTCGCTGATCCTGAGTGCCGCGTTGTTTGTCGCCAGCTCGCTGCTCTGCGCCTTTGCCTGGTCGGTGACCGTCCTGCTGATCGCACGGGTCATTCTCGGTGTCGCGATCGGTCTCGCGACCTTCACGGCCCCCCTCTACATCTCCGAGATCGCCGACGAGAAACGGCGCGGATCGATGATCTCGACCTACCAGCTCATGATCACGGTCGGCATTCTGGTGGCCTTCATCTCCGATGCCCTGCTCAGCTATAGCGGCGCCTGGCGCTGGATGCTGGGACTGGTTGCGGTTCCCGGCGCCCTGTTCCTGGCCGGCGTCTTCGTGCTGCCCGACAGCCCGCGCTGGCTGATGATGCGCGGGCGGCGCGACGAGGCGATCCACGTGCTGACCGATCTGCGGCAGGATTCCGGCGTGGCCCGCCGCGAGGCCGACGAGATCAGCGAGCAGCTCAAGGAGAAGCAGCATGGCTGGTCGCTGTTCACCGGCAACGCCAATTTCCGCCGCTCGGTCATGCTCGGCGTGCTGCTCCAGGTGATGCAGCAATTCACCGGCATGAACGTCGTGATGTATTACGCGCCGCGCATCTTCAAGCTGGCCGGTTTCGGCGACAGTGCGCAGATGTGGGGCACGGCGATCGTCGGCGTGGTCAACGTGCTGGCGACCTTCATCGCCATCGGGTTCGTCGACCGCTGGGGCCGCCGTCCGATGCTGACCATCGGTTTCGCGGTCATGGCCCTTGGCATGGGCATCCTGGGGACGCTGATCTATGCCGGCATCGACAGCGAGACCCAGCGCATCCTGGCGATCGCGGTGCTGCTCTGCTTCATCACCGGGTTCGCCTTCTCGGCGGGTCCGCTGATCTGGGTGCTGTGCTCGGAAGTGCAACCGCTGAAAGGCCGCGATTTCGGCATCGCCTGCTCGACCTTCACCAACTGGACGGCGAACTTCATCGTCGGCGCCACCTTCCTGACGCTGCTTAACACGATGGGCAATGCGCAGACCTTCTGGCTCTATGCGGCCCTGAATGCCCTGTTCATCGTGATCACGCTGGCGCTGGTGCCGGAAACCAAGGGCGTGTCGCTGGAAGGCATCGAGCGCAAGCTCATGTCCGGCAAGCGCCTGCGGGCGATAGGCCGCTGACGCAACCGGGGCTGCTCCCGGCTGGTCCGGGCAGCCCCCGTCTATCCCGCGAAGCGCGAGCAGCCGCGGCCCCTGGAGGGTCGAGAGATCCGCCCCGCTGAAGACACAGGAGGTCGGCCGGCTGACGGGCATCGCCACGACCTCGCGGATGCTGCCGTGCGGGGCATAGCGCACGATCCGGCCGCCGTCCCATCGCGCATTTCACCGATGGCGGGAGCCGTTGCTTTCCATGATGCCGAACCGTGGTCGCCCTGCCTTTTGGGATGCCCCATCGACTCAGGCACCGCGTGGATTGGTGAACGTCACCTCGCCGGGACGTTCCCTGATCAACAGCCGCGACGCTCTCGGGTCGCTGCGCGCGATGAGCTTGCCCCCGCGCACGACCGCAAGCCGTGTGGCCCTCAGCCGGACGGCCTCGATCGGGTCGCCGGCCTGCAGCAGGACGAAGTCGGCCTTGCAGCCCGGTTGCAGGCCGTAGCCAGACAGGCCGATCGCCTGCGCGGCGTTGACCGTCACGGCGTCGAAGCACGCGCGCATGGCGTCGGGCGACGTCATCTGGGCCACATGCACCGCCATGCCGGCGACTTCGAGCATGTCGCCGGACCCCAGCGGGTACCAGGGATCCATCACGCAGTCATGGCCGAACGCGACGTTGACACCGCCCGCCATCAACTCCGGCACCCGCGTCAGGCCGCGCCGCTTCGGGTAGGTGTCGTGCCGGCCCTGGAGCGTAATGTTGATCAGCGGGTTGGCGACGACCTGGACGCCGGCCTCGGCGATCAAGCCGATCAGCTTGGATGCGTAGTAGTTGTCCATCGAGTGCATGGACGTCACATGAGACGCCACGACGCGCCCTTGCAGGCCGAGGCGGGCGGCGGCGGCGGCCAGCGTCTCGACCTGCCGGGACAATGGGTCGTC